>CAMZIS010000076.1 GCA_947307285.1 uncultured Peptococcaceae bacterium
TGGGGAAGCCCGGACGGGGCCTGCCCCAAAAAGGGGCGGAAACCGGACGCGAGGTCCGGTTTCCGGAAAGCGGCTTATTCAGCCCAGTAAGCGTTGGTGATGTCCAGCTCGCCGCCCATGTAGTAGCGGACGAAGTCGGTGAAGCCTTCCTTGTAGGCGTAGGCCTTGGTACGGACCTGCAGGGGCACCAGAGCGCCTTCTTCCAGCAGGATGTTCTCCGCGTCGGCCAGCATCTGCATACGCTCGGCGCCGGAGAGCTTGTTGCCTTCGATGATGTTGTTGTCATAGTCGGCATTTTCCCAATGGCCGCCGTTCTCGTAGGAAGAGCTCATGAAGTAGCCCAGGTAGGTGTAGGGATCGTTGTAGTCCGGGATCCAGCCGGCATAGACCAGGTCGAAGTTGCCTTCGCGGCGGTCGGCCAGCATGGCCTTGTAGGTGACGGTCTCGATGTTCACGTTGATGCCCAGGTTCTCGGTCCACTGAGCCTGGCAGTTCTCGGCGATGAGCTTGGGAGTGGAGTCAGCCACCTTGAGGGCGATGGTGATCTCGGAGGGATCCTTGATGCCCATGGCGTCCATGGCGGACTGCAGGTATTCCTTGGCCTTGTCCAGGTCGGCAGTGGCGGGATATTCGGCCTCGATGGGATACTGCTCAACGAAGAGGCCGTCGTCGCCGGCCACCAGCGGCATGACGAAACGGGTGGCCGGTTCGTACAGGTCGTCAGTGGTGATGGTGATGAACTGCTCGCGGTCCAGGCCGTAGTTCAGAGCCAGACGGAAGTCCTTGTTGCCCAGGATGGGGTTGGCGGTGGAGGACACGTTGATGGACCACCAGTCCTCGGCGCCGGGCGGGAAGGTGTCGACCACGATGCCGTCGCCCAGCAGGGAAGGATCAGCGATGTAGGAAGCGGCGGTCTCGGTGGCCAGGGTCTCGGCCATATCCAGGTCGCCGGTCTGCAGCATGGACTGAGCGGCCTCGGTGTCCACGCCGATGAGGCAGGTGACGTCGGTCAGCTTGACCGCGTCGGCGTTCCAGTAGGAATCGTTCTTGGTCAGGACCAGCTTCTGGTCCACGCTGTATTCGCTGACCACGAAGGGGCCGTTGCAGACCATCTTGTCAGCGGCGGTGGCGTATTCCTTGCCGTACTGCTCGTACAGGTCCTCACGGGCCGGATAGAAGCAGGGCATATCCAGGAAGCTGAGATAGAAGGGAGCGGGGGTCTCGAAGTCGATGACGAAGGTGTAGTCGTCGGGAGCGGAAACGCCCAGCTCGTTCGGGTCCATGAAGCTGTCGGCCTCGCCGTCGTTGTTGGTGTCTTCACCGTACATGATGGCGTTGGCGTTGACTACGAAATCGCCCAGCACCCAGCTGTAGGGAGCGGCGGTCTCGGGATCGGCCAGACGCTTGAAGCTGTAGACGAAGTCATTGGCGGTGACGGGAGTGCCGTCGGACCAGACGGCGTCCTGACGCAGGTGGAAGGTGAGCTGAGTGTTGTCTTCATTGAATTCCCAGCTTTCGGCGATGCCGGGGTTCAGCTCCTGACCGTTCAGGCGGATCAGGCCTTCCATGAACATCTTGTCCACGATCTGGCAGGGCGAAGAGTCGAACATGACGGGATCGATGGACGGTACCGATACCAGGCTGAAGGTGAAGGAAGTGTTGTCGGAAGCCGCGGCTTCGCCGCCTTCCTCGCCGCCTTCTTCTCCGCCTTCATCGGTAGCGCCGCAGGCGGCGAAGGTAAAGACCAGCGCCAGAGCCAGCAGCAGAACTAACCATTTCTTCATTGCAGTTTTCTCCTCCTTTTTATTGATTGCTTTGTGCAACAAGAGCAACTTCTATAATATCCGCGCGTAGGGGCGCGGCTATTACCTGATACGGGATATCAGAGGCAGATCAGGCCCTTTTCCGAGGTGAAGAGGGATTCGCAGCCGCCGCGGGTGATCTTCACCGTGTCCTCGATGCGCACGCCGCCCCAGCCGGGCAGGTAGATGCCGGGCTCCATGGTGACGAAGCAGCCCTCCTCCAGCACCCGCTGGCAGAGGCGGCCCATGAAGGGGTCTTCGTGGATATCCAGGCCCAGACCGTGGCCCACGCCGTGGCCGAAGTTCTCGCCGTAGCCCTTTTCGGTGATGTAGTCCCGGGCCGCCGCGTCGGGCACGCAGCCGGGCACGCCGGGCCGGAAGGCGTCCATGCCCCGCAGGTGGGCTTCCAGCACGATGCTGTAGACGTCTTTCTGCTTGGGATCGGGCCGGCCCAGGAATACGGTGCGGGTCATGTCCGCGTGGTAGCCCTGGTACATGCAGCCGAAATCCATGGTGAGGAATTCGCCGTTACGGAGCTTGCGTTCGCCGGCCATGCCGTGGGGCAGGGAACCGTGCTCGCCCGCCACCACGATGGGCTGGAAGCTGGAGTCGCAGCCTTCCTCGTTGACGAAGGTGAGCAGCTGCCATTCCAGCTGCTTTTCCGTAAGGCCGGGACGGATGTATTCGCACAGCTTGCTGAAGACCCGGTCCGTGGCGGCGCAGGCGTAGCGGATCAGGGCCTCTTCCCGGTCGTCCTTGACATAGCGCAGACCCTCCACCAGGGGGCCGCAATCCTCGACCGCCACGCCCTTCACCGTATCGGTGAGCAGCAGATAGCTGGCGTGGGAGATGGCCGCGGCTTCAAAGCCGAGCTTTTTGACGCCGTTTTCGGCGCAGCTTTGGTCCAGCAGCTGGAAGATGCCGCTCTTGCCCTTGACGAAGGACATCACCTGATAGTCGGGGCATTCGCTTCGCGCCTGCTCGTCGTAGCGGAAATCGGTTATCAATCTCCGGTCGCCGTTTGCGGCGATGAAGAGGAAGGCGTCGTGATTGGTGTAGCCGCTCAGATAGCGGACGTTGCTTTCGTTGGAGATAAAGACGGCGTCCAGCTCTTTTTCCCGGAGCAGGGCGCAGAGGCGCTTAACGCGGTCGTTGGTCATAGTTCCTCCTGGCGGGGCCGGGCCCCGCGTGTGTTAGGGAATGAGCATGATAGCTGAAGAAAAGCTGAATTCCAGCTGAAATCCTTCTTTGCGCAAGATTTCTCCTTAACGGTAAATTTTCCTGCCGCAGATAAACGAATATCAAAATATGAAGAAAATTTTATATACGGCGCGGGAGGGGCATGGAGGATTTTGGCCGCTGAGAGCAAAATACAACAAAGGACGCAGGAAAGGCCGGTCCGCCGCCCTTCCCCCGGGGGAGAGGCCGCGGCCCCGCCCTTCATACCGCGGAGAAAAAGTAAAGTATAGCTAAAATCAGAGGCCGGTCGTTTCAGCGACCCCGGCGGTCGCCCGCGGCCTTACGGGAGGTTTGCCCATGACGGAACCGCTGCTGCAGGTGAAAAATCTGAAAAAATACTTCCCCGCCGGCAAAAACGTGCTCAAGGCGGTGGACGGAGTCAGCTTCGACATCCCCCGGGGCAGCACTTTGGGCCTGGTGGGCGAATCCGGCTGCGGCAAATCCACCATCGGCCGCACTCTGGTCAAGCTCTACGAGCCTACCTCCGGCTCCATCCTGTTCAACGGCCGCGACATCACCAAGTTCGACCGGGCCGAAAAGAAGGCCTTTGCCCGGGAAGCCCAGATGATCTTCCAGGACCCCTACGCCTCCCTGGACCCCCGCATGACCGTGGGCGATATCATCGGCGAGGGCGTGGACATCCACGACCTGTATCAGGGCGCGGAGCGGCAGGAAGTGATCTATCACAGCCTGGAGCTGGTGGGCCTGAACCGGGAGCACGCCAACCGCTTCCCCCACGAATTTTCCGGCGGCCAGCGACAGCGCATCGGCATCGCCCGCTCTCTGGCCATCGATCCCCAGTTCATCGTCTGCGACGAGCCCATCTCCGCCCTGGACGTGTCCATCCAGGCACAGATCGTCAATCTGCTGATCAAGCTCCAGGATCAGCTGGGCCTGACCTATCTCTTCATCGCCCACGACCTGTCCATGGTCAAGCACATCTCCGACCGGGTGGGCGTCATGTATCTGGGCAAGCTGATGGAGACCGCCGATTCGGCGGAGATGTATAAAAATCCCCAGCATCCCTACACCAAGGCCCTGTTTTCCGCCATCCCCGTGGCCGACCCGGACTACGAAAAGGAGCGCCGCCGCATCATCCTCCAGGGCAGCGTGCCCTCGCCGGTGAAGCCGCCCTCCGGCTGCCGTTTCCACGGCCGCTGCCAGTACGCCATGCCGGTGTGCAAGGAGCAGGAGCCCCAGATGAAGGAGATCGCACCAGGCCACTTCTGCGCCTGCCATCTCCATCAAAGCTGAGGGAGCCTATCTCCCTCAAGATGCGGCCGAGATAGGGCTGGCCTGGGCCACTTCTGCGCCTGCCATCTGCACGACGCCTGAGGGCCGTTGCTTTACAGATATCGGTACAGCTTGACAATATTACCCCCGGATGATAAAATCATTACAACTTCTTTGAGGGAGTAGTCAGCGCGGCAACGCGTTTCAAGTCAACATGCATGGCGCGGAAGCGTCTGGCTTGGATCAAATGACCAGACTCATGGATAGGTTTTCGGACCGTCCATGAGTTTTTTTATGGAGGTACAGGTATAAATGAAATATTACGATATGGATAAAGAGGCGGTCCTTTCGGCCATGGCCTCCTCCCATCAGGGGCTGACCTCTGAGGAGGCGGCGAAGAGGTTGGCCGAGCAGGGCAAGAACCGGCTGGCCGAGGCGCCCAAGGATTCGCTGGTCAAACGCTTTTTCGCCCAGATGGCGGACCCCATGATCATCATCCTGCTGGCGGCGGCGGCCATCTCCGGCGTCACCTCCTTTTTCTCCAACGAGAGCTTCGCCGATTCCATCATCATCCTCTTCGTGGTCATCGTCAACGCCGTCCTGGGCGTGTACCAGGAAAACAAGGCGGAAAAGGCCATCGAGGCCCTGCAGCAGATGTCGGCCGCGGAAAGCCGGGTCATGCGGGACGGCCGCGTGCAGCGGGTGCACAGCGAAGACCTGGTCAAAGGCGACGTGGTGCTGCTGGAAGCCGGCGACGCGGTGCCGGCGGACGGCCGCCTGCTGGAAAGCGCCAGCCTGAAGATAGAAGAGGCGGCTTTGACCGGCGAGAGCGTGCCCGTGACCAAGTTCATCGAGCTCATCGGCGAGGAAGGGCCGGAAGTGCCTCTGGGCGACCGCCGCAACATGGTCTACATGGGCTCCTCCGTGGCCTACGGCCGGGGCAGCTTCGTGGTGACCGGCACCGGCATGGAGACCGAGATGGGCAAGATCGCCCACGCCCTGACCCAGACTAAAGAAGGCCAGACCCCGCTGCAGCTGAAGCTGGCCCAGCTCTCCCGCATCCTGACCAAGCTGGTGCTGGCCATCTGCGTGGTCATCTTCGCCGTGGGCCTCATCCGCACCGGCAGCCTCAACGGCGAAGTGGTGCTGAACACCTTCATGGTGGCCGTATCCCTGGCCGTGGCCGCCATCCCCGAAGGCCTGGTGGCTGTGGTCACCATCGTGCTGTCCATCGGCGTGACCAACATGAGCCGCCGCCGGGCCATCATCCGCCGCCTCACCGCCGTGGAGACTTTGGGCTGCGCCCAGATCATCTGCTCCGACAAGACGGGCACCCTGACCCAGAACCGCATGACCGTGGTGCAGAGCTGGGGCGGCAACGACGAGCTGCTGGCCACGGCCATGGCCCTGTGCTCCGACGCGGAGTACGACGAGGTGGAGGCCAAAGCCGTGGGCGAGCCCACCGAGGCCGCCCTGGTCAACTGGGCCGCCAGCATGGGCCAGCTGAAAGACGGCCTGAAGGCCGCCCAGCCCCGGGTGGGGGAGGCCCCCTTCGACAGCCTGCGCAAGATGATGAGCACCGTCCATCTGCATGAGGGCGGCTGCATCCAATACACCAAGGGCGCTCCCGACGAGGTGCTGCGCAAATGCACCCACGTGCTGCGGGACGGGGCGGTGCTGCCCCTGGACAACGCCGGCCGCCGGGAGATCCTGGCCGCCAATAAAGAGATGGCGGACAAGGCCCTGAGGGTGCTCATGGCCGCCTTCCGCCACCTGCCCGAGGGCCGGCCCGAGGACTGCTCGCCGGAGGCCCTGGAGCACGACCTGTGCTTCATCGGCCTCACCGGCATGATCGACCCGGTGCGGCCCGAGGTCAAGGCCGCCATCGACGAATGCAACGCCGCCGGCATCCGGCCCATCATGATCACCGGCGACCACGTGGACACCGCGGTGGCCATCGCCAAAGAGCTGGGCATCCTGGACGGCGGGGAACGGGCCATCACCGGCGCGGAGCTTTCCGCCATGAGCGACGAGGAATTCGCCCAGGCCTTCCGCCAGATCAGCGTCTACGCCCGGGTGCAGCCCGAGCATAAGACCCGCATCGTCAAGGCCTGGCAGGACGCGGGCTACGTCACCGCCATGACCGGCGACGGCGTCAACGACGCCCCCTCCATCAAGACGGCGGACATCGGCGTGGGCATGGGCATCACCGGCACCGACGTGACCAAGAACGTGGCCG
>CAMZIS010000077.1 GCA_947307285.1 uncultured Peptococcaceae bacterium
TCCTCATCGCCGACGAGCCCACCACCGCCCTGGACGTGACCATCCAGGCCCAGATTTTGGAGCTGATGAAATCCCTCCAGGAAGAGCTGGGCATGGCCATCATCATGATCACCCACGATCTGGGCGTGGTGGCCCAGATGTGCGACGAAGTCATCGTGCTCTACGCGGGCTCCATCTGCGAGCAGGGCACGGCGGACGAGATATTCTACAATCCCCGCCACGAATACAATAAAGGCCTGATGCGCTCCATACCCACCGCCGACACGGCGGGCAAGCGGCTGCAGCCCATCAGCGGTACCCCCATCGACCTGCTGAACATGCCGGAGGGCTGTCCCTTCGCGCCCCGCTGCGACAACGCCATGAAGATCTGCCTCACCAAGCGGTGCGAGCAGATGCGCATCAACGACGATCATATAGCTGCCTGCTGGATGAACGTCAAAGCCGGCCTGGAAGACGGCAGCCTGGAGCTGGATGATCCCGGCCTTCCTGCGGAAGCTGCGGAGAAAGGCGGTGAAGCCTGATGAGCCAAAGCACGACCCAAAACGAGCAGCCCCTGGTCGAGGCCAGGAACCTCAAACAGTATTTCAATATCAACGTGGGCATGTTCCGTTCCAAGCCTCTGAAAGCCGTGGACGACGTTTCCTTCGCCATCCGCCGCGGCGAGACCCTGGGCCTGGTGGGCGAATCGGGTTGCGGCAAGACCACCGTTGGCCGCACCCTGCTCCATCTTTACAAACCCACTGCCGGCGAGGTCTTTTTCGAGGGCCGTCCCATCCGGAGCAAGGAGGATATCAACCGCCTGCACAAGCGGGCCACCATGGTCTTCCAGGACCCCTATTCCTCCCTCAACCCCCGCATGACCGTTTCCGATATCATCGGCGAACCGCTGGATATCCACCACATGTACGAAAGCCGCGCGGAGCGTCACGACCGCATCCTGGACCTTATGGACAAGGTAGGCCTCAACAGCGAACACGCCTCCCGCTATGCCCATGAATTCTCCGGCGGCCAAAGACAGCGCATCGGCATCGCCCGGGCTTTGGCCCTGAACCCGGAATTCATCGTCTGCGACGAGCCGGTGTCCGCTCTGGACGTATCCATCCAGGCCCAGGTCATCAACATGTTCGACGAGCTCCAGGACGATCTGGGACTGACCTATCTGTTCATCGCCCATGACATTTTGGTGGTGCGCCACATCAGCGACCGCATCGCCGTGATGTATCTGGGTAAAATGGTGGAGCTGGCCGACGCGAAGGAGATCTACGAGCACCCGCTGCATCCCTATACCAGATCGCTGATGTCCGCCGTGCCCCTGCCCGATCCGAAAGTCGCCCGCGCCCACCAGCGCATCGTCCTCTCCGGCGATATCCCCAGTCCCCTGAACGCGCCTTCGGGCTGCCCCTTCCGCACCCGCTGCCGCTATGCCGCGCCGGAATGCAGTGACGCCATGCCCGAGTTCAACGAAGTGACTCCGGGCCACTTCTGCGCCTGCCACCGCATCGGTGAGCTGGACTGAGTTAGTTTACTGAGTATTCAATCCGCGGAAACCGCGGTTGAAAATAAGGAAAGAAAGGGAGAAAAAATGAAAAAGCTTATCGTGTTACTCGTTGTTTTAGCTATGGTATTTGCCCTGGCCGCTTGCGGCGAACAGGGGGGTGAAGAACCCTCTGCCGAAGGCACTTCCATCGCTGTTTGCCTGGCCTCTGAGCCCGACACTCTGGACCCGGCTCTGAACTCCGCCGTTGACGGCGCTACCCTGATCAGCCACCTGTTCTCCGGCCTGGCCAAGTGGGCCCAGACCGACAGCGGCGCTCTGGAACTGGTTCCCGACTGCGCCGTGGAACTGCCTGAAGGCGTTGAGAACCCTGACGGCACCGTGACCTACACCTACACCCTGCGCGACGGTCTGAAGTGGTCCGACGGTGAAGACGTCACTGCCGCCGACTTCGCTTTCGCCTGGCAGCGCGCCGCTTCTGAAGAACTGGGCGCCGACTACGGCTACATGTTCGAAGTGGTGGACGGCTACGGCACTCCCGAGCTGAACGTCAAGGCTATCGACGACAAGACTCTGGAAGTCACCCTGGCCAACGCGGTGTCCTACTGGAACGAGCTGCTGGCCTTCCCGACCTACTTCCCCGTACGCGAGGACGTAGTTGCCGATGAAGGCTGGGCCACCGATCCTTCCACCTACGTTTCCAACGGTCCTTACACCATGGCCGGCTGGGATCACAACAGCCTGATCACCCTGGAAAAGAACCCCAACTACGTAGACGCCGACTCCATCACCATGGACAGCATCCTGTTCTACCTCTCCGATGACGCCAACAACATGGTCGCCAACTTCAAGAACGGCGAATGGCAGCTCATCGACGACGTTCCCACCAACGAAATGGCTGCTCTGAAGGCTGAGTACCCCGACGAATACAAAGTCGAAGGTCAGCTGGGCACCTACTACGTCTGCTGGAACGTCAACGAGAACATCCTGCCTGCCGGCAGCGCTCTCACCGGCGCCGAGGCTGAAAACGCCCGCGCTGAGATCCGCAATGCCATCAGCCTGCTCTTCGACCGCAACTACATCGTGGAAGAGATCGGCCAGGCCGGTCAGGTCCCCGCTTCCTCCTTCGTGGCCATGGGCATGACCGAACCCGACGGCAGCCAGTTCTATGAGAACGCCGGTTCCAACGACGGCTTCAACGGTTACTACAACGTGGCCGCCGACGCTCTGGAGAGCAACTTCGCCCAGGCCATCGAGATCCTGAAGAAGTACTACACCTACGACGAAGCCACCGGCATGTTCACCGACTTCCCGACCATGACCTACCTCTACAACACTTCTGAAGGCCACAAGGCCATCGGCGAGTACCTGCAGAGCGTCCTGGCCGGCGTGGGCATCACCATGAACCTGGAGAACCAGGAATGGGCCACCTTCCTCAACACCCGTAAGGAAGGCGACTACTCCATCGCCCGTAACGGCTGGCTGGCCGACTACAACGATCCTATCTGCTTCCTGGATATGTGGACCACCAACTCCGGCAACAACGACGTGCAGTTCGGCCGTGACGCCCATAAGGACGCCGCCGTCTACAGCCTGGATCTGACCGATCTCGGCTTCGACACCAAGGTCGAAAACGGCACCTGGGCCGACACTTACGACGTGCTGATCAGCACCATCAAGTCCTGCTCCGATGCGGAAATCCGCTATGAGCTGATGCATCGCGCCGAAGACCTGCTCATGAGCACCGGCTGCATCTGCCCGCTGTATTACTACACCGACACCTATATGATCAGCAAGGACGTGAACGGCTTCTTCGCCAACCCGCTGGGCTACAAGTACTTCATGTACTGCACCATCGGCGAATAATCGCCCGCACGTCAGTTCAAACGAACGGAAAAGCCGCCTGCTTTGCGCAGGCGGCTTTTTTCTGCCGCGGCTTGTTGGAACCCGGTAAGGTGTGGCCGTCTGTGAACTGCCCCTTGTTCTTGCGGCGTATAAATGCTACAATGCGTACATGCAATAAAAAAGCGAGGCTTTTGATATGACCGGAAGACCGCTTAAGGACAGATCCTGGTATCCCTACGCCGTCGCCGCCTGCATCGGCGTGGTGTTGTTTGTGCTGCTCACTCGTTTAGGCAGCGTCTGGCAGGGCTTGAAGACGTTCATCGGCTTTTTTACGCCGGTGATCCTGGGCTGCGTCATCGCCTATATCGTCAATCCTTTGGCTAAGCTGTACCGGCGGCTGCTGTTCTCCCGGATTTCCAAACCGTCCCGGCAGAGCTTTTTCGCCAATCTGCTGGCCTTCATCACGGTGATCCTGTTTTTGGTGTTCGCGCTGATGATGCTCATACCGCAGCTCATCGACAGCGTTTATACCTTTATCGAAAATCTGGACGGCTACGTTGAATCCCTCAATTCCATGCTGGAGGCCTGGGGCCTGAGCTCCAGTCTGGACCTGCAGAAACTCATCAGCTCGTCTGAAAATCTGCTGGATACAGTTACGACTTATATCAGGGATAATATCAAAGGCATCCTGTCTTCCTCGGCTCAGGCGGGAAAGAGCCTGGTAAACTGGGCCATCGCCTTCATGCTGTCCATTTATCTGCTGGCGGACAAGGAACGGCTGAAATCCGGCGGCAGCCGCTTTTTGCGGGCGATCATGAAGCCCGACCGCTATGACAGAGCCGTGGTCTTCCTGCGCCGCTGCGACTTCATCCTCAGCCGCTATATCGTCTTCAATCTGCTGGACAGCCTGATCGTGGGTATCGTCACCGCCGTGTTCATGACCATACTGGGCATGCCCTATGCGGGACTTGTTTCCTTCGTGGTGGCCATCACCAATCTCATCCCCACCTTCGGCCCCATCATCGGACTGGTCATCGGCGGTATCATACTGGTGCTGGTCAAACCCTGGTACGCTCTGGCCTTTATCGTCTTTTCCCTGGTGCTGCAGCTGGTGGACAGCTATCTGCTCAAACCCAAGCTGTTCGGGGATTCCCTGGGCGTCTCCGGCTTATGGATACTGATCGGCATCATCGTGGGCGGCCGTATGTTCGGCATAGTCGGCATCCTGCTGGCCATCCCGGCCGTAGCTATCTTGGACTTCCTTTACGCCACCTATCTTCTGCCCTGGCTGGAAGCCAGGCGGGGCAAACCGCATACGGAGGAGGAAACCGCGGCGGAGGGAGACCCCGGCCCCGGCGACAGGGCGGCACAATAGTTTTTCTTATAAAAAGGGCGGACATACCGCCCTTTTTTTACGGCGTTTCCGGGCGCGGCGGCCGCAAGCGACGCAGTCCTGGCGGATAAGGAGAACGGCAGGATCACTCGCTAGCCGCATAAACCGGGGACGTTCTCCGCCTCCGGCGGGAAACTCGCAGACTTGCCGCGTTGCGGCACCGTCCAGGGCAGGAAAAAGCAGGCCCGGCGAGAATAATGAATACGAACTAATCTGAGTTAAGAGGTCGCTATGGCCTATACCGCGCTTTACCGGCGTTACCGCCCCCGCGGCTTTGAACAGCTGGTGGGACAACCTCATATCGCACGGGTGCTGTCGGCTGCAGTCAGCCGTCAGAGCTTTGTCCATGCCTATCTGTTCTGCGGCCCCCGGGGCACGGGCAAGACCTCGGCCGCCCGCATCCTGGCCCGGGCCATCAACTGCGAGCATCCCCTCGACAACGGCGACCCCTGCGGCGAATGCCCGGCCTGCCGCCGGGAGGAAGCAGGGGAGAGCCTGGACATCATCGAGATCGACGGCGCTTCCAACCGCAGCATCGACGATATCCGGGACCTGCGGGAGCGGGTGCGTTACGCGCCTTCCCAAGAAAAATACAAGGTCTACATCATCGACGAAGTGCATATGCTGACCAACGAGGCCTTCAACGCCCTGCTCAAGACCTTGGAGGAGCCGCCGGCCCACGTGATCTTCATCTTCGCCACCACCGCCCCCTACAAGCTGCCGCTGACCGTGCTTTCCCGCTGCCAGCGTTTCGATTTCCGCCGCATCGGCGAAGGAGACATCGCAGCTCATCTGCTGGATATCGCCGCAAAAGAAGATATACCCCTGACCGACGACGGCGCCGCCCTCATCGCCCGCAAGGCCGAAGGCGGCATGCGGGACGCGGTGAGTCTGCTGGACCAGTGTGCCGGCGCCTTCGGCGCCTCGGCCTTTACCGGCCAGCGCATCGACGCGGCTGCCGTAGGTTCGCTGCTGGGCGCGGCGGACCGCAGCTTCATCATGGAGCTGGTGCGTCTGTTGCTGAGCCACGATACGGCGGGCGTGCTGGCCGCCGTGGACCAGCTGGCGCAAAGCGGCTGCGACCTGCGTCAGGCCCTGGAAGACCTGCTGGAAGCGGGCCGCGACATCCTGCTGTCTCTGGTCTCCCGCAAAGGGGAGGCCAAGGAACACATACCGGAATGGGCCCCTTCCTTTGCTCCCGCGGCCTATCTGGGGCTGCTGCAGTCTTTGGCCGACGTGGATTCCCGCATGCGCTATTCCCTGTCGCCCCGGGTCACGCTGGAGCTGGCGCTGATCCAGGTCTGCGGTCTGCCCGAGGCGGTCGCTGCCAAAACGGGCTCCGACGCCGCTGCCAAACCGGGCTCCATGCCTGCGGTAAAAAGAGAGCCTGTTCCTGCCGCAAGGCCGGTTCCCGCGGCAGAGTCCGCGCCTGCGAAAGCAGCGGCTGCTCCGGCTAAGGACCAGCTTGCGACCAAAGACAAGCCCGCGAAGAACGTCAGGCAGTCGGTAAAGACTGAACGCGCTCAAAAGGCCGAACCGGCGGCAAAGCCCCGGCCCATCCCTGAGCCGGAGCCTGACAAGAAATCCGAGCCTGACGCGCCGCCTGCCCCGACCAAGGCGCCGGCCCCGTCTCCTGAACCGACGCCGCCGGTATCTGGACCGGTCCAGAAACAGACCCCATCCGGCGGTACCGCCGCCGTTGATCTGGCTCAGGCTCAGTCCCGCTGGCCGGAAG
>CAMZIS010000078.1 GCA_947307285.1 uncultured Peptococcaceae bacterium
CCGGAGGCCGCAGCGGCGGCGCCTGCCGCGCCTAAGCCTTCCCGGCCGCCCAAAAAAGGCCCTCACGCCCGGGGCTATCGCAACGATAACGGCCGCTACGTGGAGCGGCGGCCCCGTCCCAGCCAGGAATCGGCCAACCGCATGCAGCGCCTGGCCCGCAATATCGGCCTGAAAGTCGACCGCATCTACGGCGACGTGGAGTATTACGATCCAGAGGACGCAGATCAAGATTGAACGATAACGAAAAAACGAAGAGATAAACCCGCGACGTTTGGCTTTAAGCAAACCGCGACGTTTGAACCGCAGGTTCAAACTCGCAGACTTGGGCCGAAGGCCCAACGTTGACGACCAACGGGAGGCCAACGTTGCGGGACGCAGATAATGACTGATTGCAGGTCTTGCTCGAAGAGATAACGCCGGTAGTTTCACGCCTGCGTGAAACTACCCAACTTGGCCGACCAACGGGAGGCCAACGTTGAATACTCGCCAACTTGGCCCCAGAGGGGCCGACGTTGCGGGACGCTGAGAAATAATTCAGTAAAACAATCAAGGTAAAATACAAATGATCGAAAAATTAGCCGCGCTGAACGAGAAATACGAAAAGCTGACCGAGCTGGTGTCCGATCCGGCGGTCATCGCCGACCAGAGCCAGTGGCAGAAGCACGTCAAGGCCCGTTCCGAGATCGAGGACGTGGTCCTGGCCTACCGCGAGTATATGCAGGTCAGCGACCGTAAAAAGGAAGCGGAGGAGCTGCTGGCCGAGCACCCCGACCCGGACCTGGCCGAGCTGGCCGAGCTGGAGCGGGACGAGTGCGAGGAACAAATGGCGGAGCTGGAGCAGAAGATGAAGGTCCTGCTCCTGCCCAAGGACCCCAACGACGCCAAGAACGTGCTGCTGGAGATCAGGGCCGGCACCGGCGGGGAGGAAGCCTCACTGTTCGCCGCCGACCTGTTCAAAATGTACACCCGCTACGCCGAGCTGCACCGCTGGCGCACGGAGATCATGGATTCCAGCTTCACCGATCTGGGCGGCGTCAAGGAAGTGGTGATGATGGTGGAAGGCAAGGGCGCCTATTCCCGCCTGAAATTCGAATCCGGCGTCCACCGGGTGCAGCGTGTACCCTCCACGGAAAGCGCGGGCCGCATCCACACCTCCGCCGCCACCGTGGCCGTGCTGCCCGAAGCCGAGGAGGTGGAGGTGGATATCGACCCCAAGGACATCCGCATCGACCTGTTCTGCGCCACCGGCCCCGGCGGCCAGTGCGTCAACACCACCCAGTCCGCCGTGCGCATCACCCACATCCCCACCGGCATCGTGGTCTCCTGTCAGGACGAAAAATCCCAGATCAAGAACAAGGCCAAGGGCATGCGGGTGTTAAGGGCGAGGGTTTTGGAGAAAATGAGGCAGGAAGCCGCCGACGCGGAAGCCTCCGCCCGCCGCTCCATGGTAGGCTCCGGCGACCGCTCCGAGCGCATCCGCACCTACAATTTCCCGGAACGCCGGGTCACGGATCACCGCATCGGCCTGACCCTGCACAAGCTGGACCAGATCCTGGAAGGCCAGCTGGACGAGATCATCGACGCCCTGATCACCTCCGATCAGGCCGCCCGCCTCAAGGAATAAGGAGAAGCTATGACCGCTTACAAGATACCGGTGCTGGTCACCCGCTTCGGCGACCTGCTGCAGCAGTGCGGCATCGAGGAAAGAGAAGCCCGGGCCATGGCCCGCCAGCTGGTGGCCTTTCGCCTTAAAGTACAGCCCAAAGAGCTGATCATGCATCTGGACAAGGAGCTGGAGGCCGACGATTTCCGGGACGACCTGAACAAGCTGGCTTCCGGCGTGCCCCTCCAGCATGTGCTGGGCGAGACCTGCTTCATGGGCCTCACCTTCAAATGCAGCCCGGCGGCCCACGTGCCGCGGCAGGATTCGGAACCTCTGGTGGAGGCCGCCATCGAGCTCATGCGCACCCACCCCGGCCCTATCATCGCCGACGTGTGCTGCGGCGCGGGCACCTACGGCCTGTCTCTTGCCCGCTACCTGCCCAAAGCCCAGGTTGCCCTGACCGACCTCTCCGCCGCCGCCATCGAGCTGGCCCGGGAGAACTCCCGCCTCATCGGCGTGGAGGAACGCTGCGGCTTTGCCACGGGCGATATGTTCGCTCCCCTGGCTGAGGCCGGCATCCGCTGCGACCTGATCGCCGTGAACCCGCCCTACGTGAAGACGGAGGAGATCCCCTCCCTGCCGCCTCAGGTGCGCTGCGACCCCATCTCCTCCCTGGACGGCGGAAACGACGGCCTGCTCTTCTACCGCCGCATCGTCAAGGAGGCCCCCTCCGTCATGGCCGACCACGGCTGGCTGCTGCTGGAGCACGGCGAAGACCAGCAACAGCCCATCTGCCGCCTGCTGGAACAGCAGGGCTTCGAGGTGTGCGTGCTCATCCCGGATTACGGCCACCGGGAGCGGGGCATTTTGGCCCGCCTGAAGACCGGCGAACCTCTGAATTGACCCATATCTTTTGCTGAAAGGGAAAACAATATGTTCAAAGAATACGAGACCGAGATCCTGGCTCCGGACGAAGCGGGCCTTTCCCGCGCGGCGGAGCTGATAAGAGAGGGCAAATGCGGCGCCTTCCCCACCGAGACCGTGTACGGTCTGGGCGCCAACGCCTGCGACGGGGAGGCCGTGGCCCGCATCTTCAAGGCCAAGGGCCGTCCCCAGGACAACCCTTTGATCGTCCACGTGTCCGACCGGGCTATGGCGGACACGGTGTGCGAATTCACGCCTCTGGGCGAAAAGCTGGCGGAAAAGTTCTGGCCCGGCCCCCTCACCCTGGTGCTGCCCAAAAAGGACACGGTGGCGGACAACGTCACCGCCGGCCTTTCCACCGTGGGCGTGCGCATGCCCTCCCATCCGGTGGCCCACGCCTTCATCGAAAAATGCGGCCTGCCCATCGCCGCCCCTTCGGCCAACACCTCGGGCAAGCCTTCTCCCGCCACGGCGGAGCACGTGCTGGACGACCTGCGCTACCGCATCCCCTTCGTCATCGACGGCGGGCCGGTCACGATAGGTCTGGAATCCACCGTGGTCAACGCCACCGGCGACTACCCGGTGCTGCTTCGTCCCGGCAAGGTGAGCCGGGAGGAGCTGGCCGAGCTCTGCGGTCAGGTGCTGCTGCCGGGTGAGGGCGATTTCGACAAGCCCGCCTCCCCGGGCATGAAGTACCGCCACTACGCCCCCCAGGGCCGCGTCCACGTGGGACGCAACATCGGCGAGCTGGAGGTGCTGCGGCTGGACCTGTCCATGCACCGCATGCGCATGCCGGTGCTGATCCTGTCCAACGCCACGGCGGACGAGATGATGCGCCGCGGCGCCCGTCCCCATGAGATCTACCGCCTGGGCGACACCAAGGAGGAGATCGCCTCCAACTGGTTCACCGCCCTGCGCTACTGCGACAAGACCGGCTTCATGGACATCATCACCGAGGAATTCGACGAAGAAGGCCTGGGCCTGGCCCTGAACAACCGCATAAGCAGAGCAGCCTCTAAAGAATAAGGCTTGGATCGTCACCGGAAAAATATACGGCAGTTTGTCTCTTTTTACCGTTGACGGGCGCAAGCGGGGCAGTATATTATGATGGTGCGTCCTATTTCAGGCAAAGGGGGTGAGGAAAAGAGTGGAAGACTTCTATAACTACGCTTACAGCGACGAGCTGGTCAACATGAGCGACGAGGAAGTGGTGGAGCTGGCCCGTCAGGGCGACAACGACGCCCAGGAATACCTCATCGGCAAATACAAGAACTTCGTCCGCGCCAAGGCCCGCTCTTATTTCCTCATCGGCGCCGACAAAGAGGACATCATCCAGGAAGGCATGATCGGCCTCTACAAGGCCATCCGCGACTACCGGCCGGACAAGCTGTCCAGCTTCCGCGCCTTTGCCGAGCTGTGCATCACGCGGCAGATCATCACCGCCATCAAGACCGCCACCCGGCAGAAGCACATCCCCCTCAATTCCTATATTTCCCTGAACAAGCCCATCTACGACGAGGATTCCGACCGCACCCTGCTGGACGTGATCTCCGGCACCCGGGTCACCGACCCGGAGGAGCTGGTCATCTCCCAGGAGGATTTCGACGACATCGAAGCCAAGATGGGGGAGATTTTGTCGTCGCTGGAATGGAACGTGCTCATGTACTATCTGGAGGGCAAATCCTATCAGGATATCGCCGCCGGACTGGACCGCCACGTGAAGTCCATCGATAACGCCCTGCAGCGGGTCAAGCGCAAGCTGGAACGCTATCTGGCGGCCAGAGATAAGGAAAACAAAGAGGTGTGAGCGGCGCGGGCCTTAGGGGTTCAGAAAGAAGCATATAAAAAAAGGAGCAGCTGATCTGCTCCTTTTTTGTATGACGCCAAGGCCCCTCAGCGGGAGAGGGCCTCCCGCACGAAAGCCAGCGGCACGTCCATGCGCCCAGCTGTCTCCTCCTCGGTCAGGCCCTGCTCCGCGAAGCGGCGCACCACCCGGGTCAGGTCCTCGCCCACCTCGACGATGTGGCCGTCCGGGTCGTAAAAACGCACGACCCGCTGGCCCCAGCCATGGGTGAGGGGAGGATGCACGTATTCTACGGCGAAGTCCTCCAGCCGCCGCAGGAAGCCGTCCAGGTCGTCCGTCTCGAAATAGAGCTCCCCGCTGTTGCTGCGGAAGCCGGTCTCCCGGCCGCCGATGAACTCCCGCCAGCTTTCCACGGTCTGCAGGGCCAAAACATTGTCCAGGGTCACGTTGGCCCCGAAATCCGCCGTGACCTCCATTCCCAGCAGGTCCCGGTAAAAAGCCTTGCTGCGCTCCATGTCGCTGACCGCGATCAGGGTGGCCGCGTATCTCATAGTCCGCTCCTTTTTCCGCGCCGCCGCGCCTTACTCCCGCTCCGGCAGCTGCTCCACGCTCCACAGGGCCAGGGCGTTCAGGATGGGTATCACGCTGCTGCCCTTGGCGGTCAGGCTGTATTCCACCCGCACCGGCATTTCCGCGTACTGGACGCGCTGCACCAGACCGTCCCGCTCCAGCTCCTTCAGGGAGCCGGAAAGCATAGTGTTGGTGATGCCGCCGATCTTGCGTTTCAGGTCGTTGTAGCGGGTGGCGCCGTCCTGGGCCAGGGAACAGAGGAGGGGCAGCTTCCATTTGCCGCCCAGGATCTCCCAGGCCCGCTGCTGGGGGCAGTTGGGCGTGCAGGGGCAGCGGTCGCCGCAGGGCTGTCCGGCGTGTTGGTTGTCGGTCATTTTTTTCTTACCTGCTCAAAATAAACTGCGTTCTTGCGTCGGGAAACGATCTTTGTTATAGTTGATATGGTTATTATACCAGATATGAAAAGTAAATCAACAGGCAATGATCCGGCGACCGCCGGAGGAGGGACCATGCTGATACGCCGCGCGGAAAACAGGGATATCGACGCCGTGCACCGCCTGCTGCGGCAGGTGCTGGAACTGCACGCGGAGCTCCGGCCCGACCTCTTCGTTTCGGGGGAGGCCAAGTACGACAAGGACGTGCTGCGCCACGTCTTCGCCGACGACAACCGCCCCGTGTACGTGGCCGTGGACGAAGATGATACCGTGGCGGGCTACGCCTTCTGCGCCCTGCAGCAGCGGCCCGACGCCGCCTATATCCGGCCCGGACGCTCCCTCTACCTGGACGACCTGTGCGTGGACGAAGGCCGCCGCGGTGAGGGCCTGGGCCGGATGCTCTTCGCCCACGTGCTGGAGGAAGCGGCCCGCATGGGCTGCACGGACGTTACCCTCAACGTGTGGCAGGGCAACGACGCGGCCCGGGCCTTTTATGAAAAAATGGGAATGTTCGTACGGGAAACGAAGCTGGAATACACCCTGCGGAGCGAGAGCGGACAGTAACAGACAGGATAAAGATTTATCAGGATAGATATTTGATCAAGAGAAAGGTTCAATAAGGAAAACTATGGAAGCGAATTTCGGTCTGCAGGATTATTTGACCAAAGGCGTGGAAAAGGTGGTGGCCGATTCTTTGAAGGCCACCCTGCGCGACCCCAAGGAAAGCGCCTTCATGCTGCGCTTTGCCGCCGCCTCCCGCAAGGCCTCCCGCCGCCGCGCCGCCCTGGAAAAGGAAGGGGAGCACATCCCCACCTTCATCATGGCCTCCATCACCTCCAACTGCAACCTGCACTGCGCCGGCTGCTATTCCCGCTGCACCAACGCCACCCTGGATTCCGCCCCGGTGGAGCAGCTTTCCGCGGCGGAATGGGAAAAGATCTTCCGCGAGGCCGCCGACATCGGCGTGAGCTATATACTGCTGGCCGGCGGCGAACCGCTGCTCCGGCGGGACGTGATCGAGGCCGCGGGCGGCATCCCCTCTATTTTGTTCCCCATCTTCACCAACGGCGTTTTTCTGGACGAAAGATACTTCGACCTGCTGGACCGCTGCCGCAACCTGCTG
>CAMZIS010000079.1 GCA_947307285.1 uncultured Peptococcaceae bacterium
TCCTCAATCAGGCCTGCTTCATCACCGGGTTCGAGGGCAACTGGATGCGGGTGCAGCGGGAGACCAAAAAAGGGACCCTGGAAAGATTGCTGCCCGTTTCCGCCGTGCGTTCCGTTGAGCTGCTGCAGGAGGACTGACTATGGAATATATTGCTTTTGCATTCGGCATCTTCGGCTTCATGGCTTTCATGAGCCTTTCTTCCCTGAAAAGCCGCGTCCGCAGTCTGGAAGCGCAGATGCGCTCCCTGCAGGGCACGGACTACGCCGCGGAAAAGGCTTCCCTCGTAGAGGCGGCCAAGGCCTATATCGGCAAGCCGGTGAAGCTGAGCTTCAAAGAAGACGAAGAGGACCCGGACGCTATCTTTTCCGGTCAGAAAATGGGGACCTGCACCTTGCTTGACGTTGACTCGGACTGGATGCTGGTCCATATCGAGCATCATAAGGTGGTCAAGGACAAGCTGATCCGGGTTGATTGCGTAAGCGGCATCAGCGGCTGACGGCAGTACATATTGACTGAAGCATAACAAAAAGCGAAGCAAATTCAGATTGCTTCGCTTTTTTGCAGCTTATGCAGTATATCAGCGGTCACGCCAGCTCCTGCAGGGCCTGGACGATGCGGCCCAGCTTCATGGCGTTGGAGGCCTTGACCAGCACCGTGTCTCCGGGTCGGATCAGCGTATCCAGAGCGGCGATGGCTTCATCCACCGTGGGGAACCAGGGGCAGTCCGCCCCGGCCCCGGCTTGGATGTCCCGGGCCAGCTCGCCCACGGCAATCACCAGCTCGGCGGCTTCTCTGCCGTTTTGTCCCACTGCCCGGTGGAGCTCCCGCGAATCCTCGCCCAGCTCGTACATGTCGCCCAGCACGGCCACCCTGCGGCCGGACATGGCGGCCAGAGAGGCCAGGGCGGCCTTGGTGGAACTGGGATTGGCGTTGTAGGTGTGGTCGATCACGGTGCAGCGGGGGCCTTTGACGATATTGCCCCGTCCCGCCAGCGGCGCGAAAGCGGCCACGCCCCGGGCGATCTCGGCGTCGCTCATGCCCAGCTCTTTGCCGATGGCGTAGGCGGGCAGCATGCTGTATACCAGGTGTCGTCCCTGATAGATGGTGGACAGGCGGCAGCCCGCTATGGTGCAGGCGCAGCCTTCCGGCCCGTTTTCGATATCCACAGCCTGTACGTCGCTGTTTCCTTCAGTGCCGAAGAGACGGCGGCGTACGCCCGTGGGCGGCAGATAATCCCGCAGCAGGTCGTCGTCCCCGTTCAGCAGGGCCAGCCCTCCGGCGGGGATATGGGCCATCATCTCGGTCTTGGCCCGCAGCACGCCGCGGCGGTCGCCCAGGGCCTCCAGATGAGCGTGTCCGCAGTTGGTGATCATGCCGATATCGGGGCGGCTGATGCCGGCCAGATAGTCCATCTCGCCGAAATCGCTGATGCCCATTTCGATTACGGCCACGTCGAAGCTGTCGTCCAGCCGGCACACGGTCAGGGGCACGCCCAGATCGTTGTTGAGGTTCTTCTCCGTCATCAGCACGGAGAATTTCTGCTTCAGCACGGCGGCGATCATTTCCTTGGCCGTGGTCTTGCCCACGCTGCCGGAGACGCCGATCACCGAGCCGCGGAACAGGCCGCGATACCAGCGGCCGATGTCGCCCAGGGCCTTGCCGCTGTCGGCGACTTCGATATAGGGGAGAGCGCCCGCCTTTTCCGGACGACTGCCCAGGGCGGCAACCGCGCCCGCGGTCCGGGCCGCCTCTATATAGTCGTTGCCGTCGGAGCGCTCGCCTACGAAGGCGGCGAACAGAGAGCCCTCGCCGGCTTCCTGGTTGTCCCGCACCACAGAGGTCACGGGGATGTTCAAAGCCGCGGCGTCGCCGTGGAAGACGCCGCCGGTGGCTTTGACGATATCGTTAAGGGTAACGTTTTTCATGGAAACTCCGAAGTGATCTGCTTTACGCAGTTATTTTTCGTATTTAGCCAGGGAGAGGTCGACGATGCGCTGGCACAGCTCAGCGTAGGAGATGCCGGCCGCCGCCGCCTCCTGGGGCACCAGGGAGGTGGGGGTCATGCCGGGCAGGGTGTTGATCTCCAGCAGCCAGATGGAGCCGTCGGGGCAGAGGATGAAATCGGCCCGGGAATAGACTTCCAGATCAAGGGCGCGGAAAGCTTTGAGAGCCGCTTCCTGCAAACGGGCCGTGGTATCGGCGTCGATCGGGGCCGGACAGATTTCCCGGCAAGCTCCCGCCTGGTACTTCATAACGTAATCGAAAAATCTATGTTCGCAAACGATCTCGATGGGGGGCAGGGCTCGGTCGCCCAACAGTCCCACCTGGACCTCGCGGCCGCGGATATAAGGCTCCACCAGCGCGTCGTCGTCGCAGGCGAAGACCGCCTGCAGGGCGTCGTCCAGTCCGGACATGTCCTCCAGCAGGGTGGTGGCTACGCTGGAGCCGCCGTGGCAGGGCTTGACGAAGCAGGGCAGGGGCAGGTCTTTCGGTACTTCCCCGCCGCGCCGGATGACGCATCCTGCCGGCACCTGCAGACCGGACGCGGCAAACATCAGCTTGGCGCTGGGCTTATCCATGGCCAGAGCACTGGGCAGGGCCCCGCCGCCGGTATATTTGATGCCGAGCAGGTCCAGCATGGCCTGAAGATGGCCGTTTTCGCCGTCCGCGCCGTGCACGCCGATGAACACGATATCAGCGGCCCGGCACACGTCTATGACCCGCTCGCCGATGCGGCTTTCGGAAGTGTCGCGGCGCTGGGCCCGCAAAGCATCCAGATCAGGCGCGGCCGTGGAGATGCCGGCTTCCCTGATGGGCCCGCCCCCGGCGAAAAAGGCGTCCATATCGTCGATGGGGTCTTCCACGCCTAAAAACAGGTCCACCACAGCCACCTGATGCCCTTTCTCACGCAGAGCCTCGGCTATCTTGACGCTGCTGGTCAAAGAAACGTCTCTTTCCGGCGACAGACCGCCGGCCAAAACCAAAATGCGCATGCCGTATTATTCCTCCGAAGTAGGGTGATATCTAAATAATTATAGCACTGTCGGTCTGTTTCAGCAAGTCGATGACCCGGGGCGCGGCAAGGTTGAACCAGGCCGCGAAATCTTCCGGCCGCTCCCGCAGCATCCGTGATACCTCGTCCAGGTCCCACCAGCGCAGCTCGGCTATTTCCGCCGGATCCGGGGAAAAGCCGTCCCCTGAAAAGCGGCCCAGCAAAACGTGGTCGAATTCATGCTCGGTCAGACCGTTTTCGAACTCCGCCCGGTAGATGAAGGAAAAGGCCTCTTTCAGCTCGGGGCACTCAAGGCCGCATTCCTCTTTCACCCTGCGCCGGGCGGCGTCCGCCACCCTTTCGCCGGGCCGGGGATGGGAGCAGCAGGCGTTGGCCCACAGACCCGCGCTGTGGTATTTACCTTGCGCCCGCTTTTGCAGCAGCAGCTGACCTTTCCGCCATAAAAAAACGGAAAAAGCCCGGTGCAGCAGGCCCGCCTGATGCACCGCCAGCTTTTCTCCGCAGCCCGTCTCCTGATCCAGTTCGTTAACCAGAATGACTTTTTCCATATGAATATTATGCACCGCCGGCCCGCTTTTGGCAAGGCGTTTTTGCCGCCCCGCCTTATTCCCGGTCCCGTTCCAGCAGACGAGCCAGCAGATCTGCTTTTATTCCGTCCACTCGACCGTAATCCATGGCCCTGCGGTAGCAGTCCTCCAATTTGTCGTGCAGGGCTTTGGCCTCAGCGATATGCCGTCCGCCCGCCTCGGTGAGCTCCATGATACGCGTCCGTTCCGCCTCCGCCAGGGATTCGTCCGCCACCCTGCCGCATTCGATGACCACGTCCCCTTCCCGATGGGGAGGGGCTTCCTCCGCCGCGATCACCGCGGTCTCCAGGGACGGCAGCCAGATCAGCTGCAGCTCCTCCACGGCAAGAGGATGATGGAAGAGCTCGGCGTAGATATTTTGCTGCTCCGCTGCAGCCGCCACGTCGGCCATGACGCTTTCTTTGCCGCCGCCAAAAGGACCGGTCAGGATGACGCGCCGCCCGGCGCGGCGGGAAAGAGGCTCCACCAGGCTGACCCAGCCCCGGGGCGTGACGGAGGAGGCAAAGAGATGGCGGCAGTTTTTATTCTTCTGACCGAAAACGAGCCCCATGACCTCGCTGCTGCTGCCGCCCGTTTCCGCCAGATTGTCCCGACTGCGCTGCAAAAGCGCGCCCGCTTCCGCCAGATCGGCATGGCATAGCGCGTAGCGGACGCTGATGCGCTTCCCGAGCCCCACGATCTCCTCCTTTTGCCGCCGCAGCTCCGCTCCGTCCCAGCAGACGCCCAGATCGACCAGCTCCTCCACAGCGCCTGGATAGACCGGGTCTATGGTATGAGGCGCCGTGCCGTCGATGACCGCCGCTTTCAGTTCCGGTATCACCACTCCGTCCAGAGAATCCACGTCGGCGGAGCATTGCCAGAATTCCACGTCATAACCCTGCTCCTGCAATTCGTTCCCCAGGCTGCGGATCAGGGTTGATTTGCCGCAGCCCGGCCCTCCTTTTAAGATGAATACCTGCTCCAGTCCTTTAAGTCCCTCTTTGAAGAAAGAACGGTAGCCCAGAGCCGTGTTGGCGCCGGGGAAAACATAGGCAGCCTTGCCTTGCTTCATATCGACACTCCCTCTTTTCATCCGTTTCCTGCACTATATGCCGCTTTTTGTCGGGGGTGCATATTCGCATGGGGCAGGTCATAGGATCATGGTGAAGGAGGGCGTTCCTATGGCTGAACTTATCCTGCCCCTCACCCGCACTCTGGTTTTGCCCGGCGGCTGTCCCGGACTGGGCTCGGTAGAAGCGGTCAGAGGCGATCTGCGGGACGTGCGCTGCGGCAGCTCCGAGGGAGAGGCATACTGCATGGGCGAGGCGGATATACTGATAGAGTATACGGCGCCTCTGCGTCCGGCCGGTCTGTTCGGGGAAGAGTGCGGCCGTCCCGGTTCCTGGCAGGCCCTGTTGACCTTCCCCTTTCAGCTGTGCGGCGCGGGCCGACTGCCCAGGGATCACGCCTGCCGGGTGGAGCTGGGCCCTCTCAACTGGACCATGGTGGCCTCCCGGGCCATCGAGCTGGAGACCGCGGTATGCATCAGCTATGACCTGCTGGCGGAAGAGACGCCGGGGAGCCCGATGCAGGAACGAACGGACGCGGCGGCAGACGGCGTTATCTATCGCGGCAGGCGGGAAAAAGAGCGGGAAAGCGAGGGTGATTGGCAAATGGTCAGTTTAAAAGACGGGAGCGGTCAGGAAAAGCCGCTGGAGATCATAGACCTGAGCGGCGAGGCGGAACCGCAAAAGATCAGGCAGGTTCTGGCCGACGCTTTGTCCGGGCAGGATAAGGACAGGGCAGAGGAGGAGCCCGCAGTAGAAGAGGAAGAGTATAGGATATCACTGTCCCTGAACGAAGAAGAGCCTGTAAAAGAGGGCAGCGCAAACAACAGCCCCTTGGCAGAGCAGGAGGAAGATGCAGTACAGGAAATGCCCGTAAAGGAAACGCAGAGCGAAGGAGCGATGCCGAAAACAGAAGCGGCCCCGGAAACAGAAGCGGCCCTGGAAACAGAAGCGGCCCCTCTGCTTACGGCAAAGATCAGCTTCGAGGAGCCGGTTCCGGAGGAAGCCGACCCCACTCCCGTGCCGCTCGCCCCGGATTTCGCGCCAGATCTGCCTTTGCCTGTGCCGGAGAGCGCGCCCGACGCGGAGCCGACAGCTCCTGCAAAGGCTCCCGCGGAAACGGCGGCCCTGATGACGGCGCCGCCGGAGACGGAGCTCTTGCCTGATATACAGCCTGAGCCGCGTCCTAAACGCCGCTTCCGGGGGCTGCCGGGCCTGCATGTGGAAGCCTACGACAACGATATCGACGTTACAGCCTTCCACATCAGCATCAAGCTGTAGCGGATAGCTGGAATACATAATGGAAGCCGGGCCTGCCCACACTATCCTCAGTATTTGAGGAGGTGCGGATATGCAGACCTGGCTTTTTTTACTCGTCGCGGCGGCGTCCGGCGTGCTGATGGCCCTGCAGGGCTCGTTGAACAGCGCTCTTTCCAAGGTCATCGGCGTGCTGGAGGGCAGCCTTATCGTGCACGTTTTGGGGCTTCTCACCGTGGCCGCGCTGCTCTACCTGTGCGGTCTGGGAAGGGGCGACCTGAGCAGGATCGGAGAGGCGCCCTGGTATCTTTATCTGGGCGGGGTCCTCAATGCCGCCATCGTCTACGGCGTGATGCTGGCCATCGGCAAAACAGGCGCCGGCGCGGCCACCACTGCCATCATCACCGGCCAACTGGCCGCGGCGCTGGCGGTGGATCAGTTCGGTCTGTTCGGTCTGGCACAGCGATCCTTCACCTGGGGAAGGGGCGCCGGACTGGCGTTGATGGCCGTAG
>CAMZIS010000080.1 GCA_947307285.1 uncultured Peptococcaceae bacterium
GCGTTGAAGCTTTTGAAAGGCGAAAAAGACGTTTCCGACAGCCTGCTCGGCAATCTGCTGACCAACGTGCTGACCAATCTCAGCAAACAATAAGCGCCCGTCATCATGTAATCGTCCGCAGCGTTCAAGCTTAAGAAACGAGAATAATGCACAACAAAAGCGCCCTGCATTAGCAGGGTGCTTTTTGTAGTATGGTCATAGAAGCTTTTAAAACAATTATTGACGATATGAAACACTGTCTACAAAAGAGCGCCATTACGTCCTGAATACTGGCTTATATGCTACGCAGGTACTCCAGCATATCTCCATAACTGCCGCTGGGGCAATCATAGGATCGCCCCTTGCGGTTGATAACATTATCCGTCAGCAGAAAGCCGCGCACTCCGGCTTTCTCCGCGGCCAGGATATCCTCGTCCACATCGTTTCCTATCATAAGGCAGTGGGCGGGCTCAATGCCGTAATCTCTAAGTATCTGTTTGTAGTACTCGGGATTTGGTTTGCAAAAGCAGCAATTATCGTAATCGGTGACCAGATCGAAATCGTCACAGCTCAGACCCAGCCAGGAAAGGCGGGTCTCGTCTGCGTTGCGAGGGAAAATAGGATTGGTCGCTAAAATGACATATCGCGCCTTTGCGCGAGCCAGACGCACAGCCTCCATGGCCAAAGGCGTGGGCTGTATAGCCTTCTTGGCTTTATGGAAATCCGTTTCATAAAACCTGTTGAAATTCTCTAAAGCAGGGGCGGCGTCCCTGGCCGTTACTGCCTGGAATACCTCCCAGAACGCCTGGCTGTTACTGCGCGAGCCGTCATTTTTCACCATGGCGGAAACGCCTTGCCAAATAGCGGCGACCAGCTGCTTGCTATCGTGGTAGCCCCAGGCAGAGGCAGCGCGGGCCAAATAGGAAAAATACACCTCAGTGAATTGATCGTTATCCATGGGAAGCAGCGTTCCATCCAAATCAAACAGGATAGCTGATAGCTTCATTGCTGCTGTACTCCTTAATATCGTAATTGCAGCGAATGATGTTCGCCATTTAAAAGATCGTCTTGCCGTTCTATGCCGCACCGGACCTGCCTGTAATTAAGTATCAAGGCCCGCTCCGATACGGGCCCATCAATTCAGAACCTAATTAAAGCCCGGTCAACTTGCTTCATAAGGCGCGTCAACCGGACAAACGTCCCTACAGGCGCCGCATTCGACACATAGCTCAGAGTCGATCTCGTATTTGGTCTCCCCTTCTTCAATGCACTCTGCCGGACAGTTTTCAGCACAGGCGCCGCAGGAAATGCATTCGTCGCTGATCATATATGACATAGCTGTTACCTCCTGATAAAGATATGGCTATATTGCGTCATAACAGATCCGATTATTCCCGCCCGCTCAATAGCGTCGCAAAAAAGACAACGGATATCTATCTCCGGGCTTCTGCTTTGGCTCTCCGTATGTACCTTTGGCATGCAAAACTCCAAAACGCTGGTGGTTATACATATGTCAGCGATCTGAAAAGAATAGTGTCTGCCAGGTGGTTTTAGATTATAGCACAATGATAAAAATGTGTAAAGCTGATAGCCGGTAGGGATATTAACGGCGAGCGAATCAAGCAGTTCTTACCAGACATCGAATACAGGGTCTGCGGCATAATCTCAATAAGCATTTACTTATTCATTATACGGTCGAAAATGTATATTTTTAGCTTTCAATGCCTTGACAAACCAATATTATGTTAATATTATTTAATAGTTAAGGCCTGCAAAAATTGAATGAGGCCAAAATACCATTGATACCGGAGGATTCTATTTTGAAACAGGAACGTGGTAACTGGGGAAGCAATCTCGGCTTTTTACTTGCAGCCGTGGGCTCCGCCGTTGGTTTAGGCAACGTTTGGGGCTTCCCCTACAAAATGGGCAAGTCAGGCGGTTTCACTTTTCTCGTTATCTATCTGGTTTTAGCGGTCTTTGTCGGTTTCATCATCATGATGGGCGAGCTGTCCATGGGCCGCAAAACCGGCAAGGGCACTGTAGGTGCGTATCATGCGCTGTCCAAGAAGTTCAGATGGGTTGGCTGGCTGGCAGTCTTTTCCCCGTTCGTTATTATGAGCTTCTACACTGTTTTGGGCGCATACTGCATGGAGTATCTGACCCTGAACCTGGGCGATCTGGCCTTCTCCGGCGCTGAAGTCATGACCGGCGCCGACCTGTTCGGCTCCATGCTGACCAATCCCTTCGGCGCTTGGATTTTCACTGTACTCTTTATCCTTATCTGCTTTTTTATCAACAGGAACGGCGTTTCCGGCGGTATCGAGAAGTTCAATAAGATCGGCATGCCCGCCCTGTTCGTGATGCTGGTCATCATCATCATCCGTTCGCTGACCCTGCCCGGAGCCGAAGAAGGCCTGAAATTCATGTTCAAGCCCGGCTATGCTGTATCCGCCGGCTTCATTGACGAAAAACCCGGTTTCCTGACGGTGCTGGCTACCGCAGGCGGTCAGATGTTCTTCTCCCTGTCCCTGGCCATGGGCGCCATGATCACTTACGGTTCCTATGTCAGCAAGAAGGAGAACCTGGTCACCAACGCCGGCATCATCGTTATCGCGGACACTTTGATCGCCATCCTGGCAGGCCTGGCCGTTATCCCCGCCGCCGTAGCCACCTACGGCCCCAGCGCTGCTCTGAGCGGTCCCAAGCTGCTGTTCATCACCCTGCAGGACGTTTTTGCCGCTATGGGTAAGATCGGTCCCCTGTTCGGCGTTATCTTCTATCTGCTGGTACTTATCGCCGCTATCTCTTCCGCCATCTCCCTGATAGAGGTCATAACCACCTACTTCATGGACCGGGCCGAGGTAAAAGGCAAACAGGGCAACCGCTCTCATATCGTTCTCGGAGTCTGCCTGGCCATTTTGGTCGAAGCCTCTATCGTCGCCTTAGATGGTCTGGGCGCTAACGGCTTATGGGTGCCGCTGCAGAATCAGTTTGGCATCATCGGCGAGATCAACGACTGCTGGCTGGACTTCATGGACTTCCTGTCCGAAGGCCTGGCCATGCCTCTGGGCGCCTTGCTGATGAGCATCATGGTCGGCTGGGAGATCAAGCCCAAGACCCTGCTGGACGAACTGCATATCGGCAGCAACGCCAGGATCGACACCTTCTTCAGCATCTGCATGAAGGTAATCGTCCCCATCGGCATGGCCCTGATCCTGCTGGGACAGATCGACGGCTTCCTGCATCTCGGTATTTTCTGATCGGGTTTCCTGATAATAGCTGCAAAAAAGGACGCATTTTCGAATGCGTCCTTTTTAGCGTCCTTACGAATATAAAATGGAGCGGGTGACGGGAATCGAACCCGCATTAACGGCTTGGGAAGCCGCCGCTCTACCACTGAGCTACACCCGCGCTGCACATGCTAAGATAGCATAATTCGCTCTTGCTGTCAAGCAAGACGGAATAGGCGCTTATGCTCAATTTCGCCCTTGACTTTTAGTTTCTTATAATGTATTATAAGTATCCGGAAGGAAGAGGGCGTATAGCTCAGCGGGAGAGCGCCTGACTCACATTCAGGAGGTCACTGGTTCGAAACCAGTTACGCCCACCAACAAAGCGCTCGGCTAAGGCCGGGCGCTTTGTTTTATAAATGCATATAAAAGGGACGCAATAAGCGTCCCTTTGTTTTTAATAATAGACCGGCGGCTGCTCCTTTTTCTTTTTAACGTACACCAACGAGCAGATAAACGAAGTCAGGGGCAGCGTCATCAGGATACCGAAGCTGCCGGCCAGAGCGTCGAGGAATTCATTGATCATGAGTTCCATATTCAGCAGCTCCATCGTGCCCACATTATAGGCGGCCAGCAGCAGTGTAGTGGCCAGGTCGCAGCCTATGTAGGCCAAGACCAGCGTGTTGGCCATGGTGCCCATAACGTCGCGGCCGATGTTGAAGCCTGACTTTATCAGGTCCATCCTGCCAATCTCAGGATCGTGCTGCCTGATCTCGTTGAGTGAGGTGGATATATCCATGGCCACGTCCATCACCGCGCCTAAAGCGCCGATGGTGATGGTGCCGAAAATGATGGCCCGGAGGTCGATAGGCTTTTCCAGCTCCAGCATGGTCAGATAGAGGGTATCCTCGGTGGCCATGCCGGTAAGATTCATCATGCGGCTCATGATAAAGGTCACCAGCCCTGCAACCAGCACGCCGCTGAAGCAGCCCAAGCCGGCGCAAAAGCTCTTTTTATCCAGGCCGTTGATCAGCAGCATGGTCATTACGATGATATAGAGGCATACGATAATGGTCCAGAGGTAAATGCTTTGTCCGGAAAGAATGGACGGTATGTAGACCGCGAATATGGCCAAGCAGGTGAACAGCAGCGAGATCAGAGTATTCAGGCCTTTGAAGCGGCCAAACAGGAGCACGCCCAGACAAAACAGGATGCCCAGCCAGGTTATATAATTGAAGCGCAGGTATTCCTGCATGACCCAGGGCGCTTTTTTGTCTTCCACCTTGTAGACCATGATACGGTCCCCTGCTTTTACCGGCTCCTGTACGGGATAGTAATTTGTGTAGACGCGCTGATAGCCTTCGATGGCCTCGCCTTTTTGCTCAGAACTGAGCAGCACCGCCTTGAAATAGACATCCTGGCCGTTATCCAGTTCCTGAGTAGATGTGATCTCCGTGACCTTTGCTTTCACGGAAGTGGATTGCGGATTATCGAATTCCGGATAGCCCTGGGTGGCAAAATATCGGCCCACCACGATAAATACGATGGAAAAGATGATAGTAAGTATATATACAAGGACTGGCTTTGGCTGTCCTTCACTGCGTTTGACCATGGTTCAGTTCCCTTTCCTGCGCTCCACATGAAGCTTGTCTATAGTATAGAGCACGAGTTCATTACGTTGATTATAAGTATGCACATCAAAAGTGAGCACGCCGAAGTCCTGATCGCGTTCCTCCATCTTTGTCAATTCGAACACGCTTCTTATAGTATCGCCGGGATAAACAGTACCGGTCCAGCGTACTTTATCATAACCGTAATGCAGAGTGCGCACATCCTCCGGACAAACGTCGTGGGCGAAAAAGCCGTCGACCAGGCCCAGGACCATGCTGCCGTGAATGATGATGCCTTTCAGACCCTTGGCGCGGCAGTATTCCGGATCGTCGTGCAAAGGATGCGCGCTGTCGGTAGCTTTAATATAGCTGCGCATCTCCTCTTCTGTAACAGTATGGCTGCGGCTCTTTATCACCTCGCCCACGGCGAAATCCTCAAAGTAACGTTTTTTAGCCATCACGGTCTCCTGACGATAACAAGAATAGCGGATCGTCTTAGTAAGCAAATCTCCGTCCATCACGGGCCGGAGTTCAGATCCCAGCGGTAATTGTATTTTTCGTGACTGTAGCTTTGTCCGGCGTTAAGGTAAACCTTTCGCTCCAGCTTACCCAGTGGAGTGGCGCCCAGGCTTTCGATGGTCTTGCGGGAAGCCTCGTTATCCGTGTCGCAGGTAATAGTCAGGTAATCCATGCCTTTTTCGCGGGCGATAGGCGCCAGCAGACGGCAGGCTCGGGCTGCGTAATGGTGCCCACGATAATGGGGACGGATGGAATAGCCCACGTTGCCCAGGAAATCTATGGCCGGCGCGTGTCCCAAACGAAGCTCCATGCGGCCTATATGCTCGCCGCTGTCCGCATCGAGGATATGGTAAACGTACTCTATGCCCTGGGTCACATCTTCACTGCAGGATACTTCGCGCAAGGCAAGCCTGCGTTCGCCGTTATCTTCTTTACCTAGGCGGCGACGAAGATTGTCGAATATGTTCATAGCTCCACGCTCATTTCCGCAATCCGCGAATGGCCTCCGCCAAAGCGGCGGCGTCCTCTTCCCGGGTAGCCCAGGAGGTAACGAAGCGCTGGCACAGCCGTCCGTCGTCCAGCTTCATGATGTCGCCTGGCTCAAAACTCTCTTCCAGCTTAGCGTTTTCCTGCGGACTCAGAATAAGGAAGAGCTGATTGCTTTCGGCAGGCGCCAGCAGCTCAATACCTGCGTCAGTGCAGGCGTCGGTGATCATCTTCGCAAGAACGTTGCCATGCGCGCCCAGCTTAAGGTAAAGTCCGTCTTCCAGCAGGGCCAGAAACTGCAGCCCAAGCAGTCGTCCTTTGGCCAGCATGCCGCCGTGCTGCTTGATGATATAGCGAAAATCGCGCTGCAGCTCAGGATCGCTGATGACTACGGCTTCACCGAACAGAGCGCCGCACTT
>CAMZIS010000081.1 GCA_947307285.1 uncultured Peptococcaceae bacterium
GTGGACTGTTATCCGCGACCGCAACGACTTTCAGGACGCGAAAAGCTCCCGCGAAGGGGAGCTTTTGCCATATCATTTTCGCTAGATGGCGTTATGTTTTTCAATATATTTCGGTGAACACCAGCGGCGGGTCGCCGGCCTCGCCCCGGCCGGTGGGGCTCAGGATATAGAAATGCTCGGTCTCAGGGTCCTCTGGGTCGGTAAAGGTTATACCGAAGCCGGAATTGATGTCGCCCTGAGGCAGGATCTGGATCAGGGAGGGCCGCTCCGGGTTCAGCCAGTTGCGCTGATAGAGCAGCTGATCCGGCCGGAACACCAGCTCGCCGCCGTCGTTTTCCATGGTCACGCTGACCAGGCGGAAATTGGGGACGTCCCGCTCCGTGTAAAACAGCATAGGCTGCACGCCCGGATCGTAGTTGAACACGTCGAAGTCGTCGTAGGGGGCCAGCACTTCGTCCGTGGCCGGCACCATGAACACCAGCCCGCCGGCGCTGAGGCCGGATCCGTCCCAGCCCGCGTCGGCCACGGCAGCTTCGTCCTCCGCTTCGTTCAGGGCTTCGTCCCGGGCCTCGCCCAGGGTCTCGCCCGCCGCAGTTTCCCCTGCTGCCGCCACATCCGTAGCCGTCGCCGTTTCCTCCGCCGCGCTTTCCTCCGCCGCGGGTCCGTTATCCGCAGTTTCTTCCGTGCCGTTGCAGGCCGCCAGCGTAAGCGCCGCCGCCAGCAGCAAGATCAGCCCTAATCTCTTCATATCGCGTTCTCCTGTTCCGCTGCAGCTGTGTCCGCCGCAGTATCGTCCGTGAAAAAACCCCGCCAGGGCAGGCGGTCCTTGAACTGCCAGTGTTTTTCGTAAAACTGCGAGAACCTGCCGATGGTCCAGCCGTTGACCAGAGCGCAGAACACGGTGCCCAGCTTCACCCCTTCGAAGTGGCCGAAGCCGAAAAAGAGGAAGGACATGAGGATGGCGATGAGACAGCTGGTGCAGTCGTAGCAGGTCTTGAAGCGGGGTATGGCTATGCCGTATTTGGCCGAGACCTCCTTGACGAAGAGCTCGTACACCTCCGGCGAGATATAGGTGTGGAAGATCATGGACACGCCGGCGGCGCAGACCACCAGGCCCACGATATAACAGACCAGATGGTAAACGAAGCCGCCCTCCGGGATCAGGGCCACCAGAGCCATGGCCCCGTCCAGCATGAAGCCGTAGAGCACGGCGGTGGCAAAGGACACCAGAAAAGACAGGCGGAAGCGGCGCAGCACCAAAATGAGCAGCAGCAGCAACACGCCCTGGAAGCAGTATTCCGCCGTACCGAAGCTGAACCAGGGCCAGACCTGCACCAGCTTCAAGTGGATCAGATAGGCCGGGGCCACCACCATGGACAGGCCCCAGTCCGCCGCCTCCATGAAGGCCACGCCCACCGCGATCAGGGCCAGACCGATGAGATAGGCCAGCTCGCTGTAAAACACCGGTTTTTCGCGCATCGTTCCTCCAAATACGGGTAAAAAACGGCAGCCCGCCCGTTTGATACAGAAAGGGCAAAGTTGCCGTGACCAAGCTTTATGACGCCGCCGCGACCCCGGCGGACAGGCTTATTCTACCATCTCCGGCCCGCTTTGGCAAGGTTTTTCGACCTCAGACCCGGGCGGCCCTTTGGCATACTGCAAGCAGGAATCGGGCCGCGGGGTAAGAATAATTATAGTTTAAAAGCGAGAAGACCGCAAGCATGCGACAGGAGGACGCCACATGGAGGACAAACATCAACAGATCTTGGAGCTGCTGGAAAAGGACAGCACCCTGAAGGCGGATCAGATAGCCGCCATGCTGGACATGAGTCTTGAAGAGGTGCATGAGCAGATAGCGCTGCTGGAAAAGAACGGCACCATCGTGGGCTACAAGGCCGTGGTCAACTGGGACAACGAGCCGAAAAAGACCGTCACCGCCCTCATCGAGGTCAAGATCGCGCCCCAGCAGGGCTACGGCTATGAAAAGGTGGCCGAGCGGGTCAGCCGCTATCCCCAGGTCCAGAGCGTGCTGCTGATGAGCGGCGGCTTCGACCTGGCGGTGCAGGTGGAGGAAAAGAGCCTGGACGACATCGCCCATTTCGTCTGGGAAAAGCTGGCCCGCACCGACGGCGTGGTCTCCACCGCCACCCATTTCGTGCTGAAGAAATATAAGGAAGACGGCATCTCCCTCTTCCCCGAACCCGAGGACGACCGGGTCAAGGATATACTGATATGAACCACGAAAACCTGCTCAACCCGGTGGCGGCGGGCATACCGCCCTCCGGCATCCGTAAATTCTTCGATATCCTGGACGAGATGGAGGACGTGATCTCGCTGACCGTAGGCGAGCCCGACTTCGTCACGCCCTGGGGCATCCGCGCCGAAAGCATCCGCTCCCTGGAGCACGGCCACACCCATTACACCAGCAACAGTGGCCTTTTAGAGCTGCGGCGGCAGATAGCGGCCTACCAGAAGCGCCGCTTCGGCCTTTCCTACGACCCGGAAAGGGAGATACTGGTCACCGTGGGCGGCAGCGAGGCCATCGACCTGGCCTTCCGCGCCCTGCTCCGGCCCGGGGACGAGGTCGTGGTCCACGAGCCCTGCTTCGTCTGCTACGCGCCTCTGGTGCGGCTGGCGGGCGGCGAGCCGGTGATCGTGGAGACCAAAGCGGAGGACGAGTTCCGCCTCACCGCGGCGGAGCTGGAACGGGCCATCACGCCGAAAACCAAGGCCGTGGTGCTCTCCTTCCCCAACAACCCCACCGGCGCGGTGATGGAGCGCGAGCATCTGGAGGCCCTGGCCGCCCTGCTGCGGGACAAAAACATCTACGTAGTCAGCGACGAGATCTACGCCGAGATGAACTACACCGGCCGCCGCCACGTGTCCATCGCCTCCCTGCCCGACATGAGGGAGCGCACATTGGTGGTCTCCGGCTTTTCCAAGGCCTTTGCCATGACCGGCTGGCGGCTGGGCTACATCATGGCCCCGGCCGACGTGATGGACGTGATGAAAAAGATCCACCAGTACGCCCTGATGTGTTCGCCTACGGCCAGCCAGTATGGAGCCGTGGAGGCTTTGCGGGGCTGCGAGGCGGACATGCAGGCCATGGTGCGGGAATACGACCGCCGCCGCCAGCTCATTTTGAAGGGCCTGCGGGATCTGGGCCTGCCCTGCTTCGAGGCCCGGTGCGCCTTCTACGTGTTCCCGGATATCCGCCGCTTCGGCATGAGCTCCGAGGACTTCTGCAGCGACCTGCTGATGAAGGAGCGGGTAGCCATGGTGCCCGGCACCGCCTTCGGCGACTGCGGCGAAGGCTTCGTCCGCGTGTCCTACGCCTATTCCATCAAGAACATCACGGAGGCTCTGAGGAGATTGGAGCGCTATATCTCATCCCACAGCTAAGCGCGGCGACTCCCCGCCGCCCGGCCTGCGCACAGAGCCTCTGCTCTGCGGAGATTGGAACGCTATATCAAAGCCCGCGGCTGAACGCGGCAAACCACGGCTGAACTGCCCCGTAAAAAAGACCCGGATCAGAAGATCCGGGCTTTCTTTTTGCGCCCGTATCAGGAGCGAGAAATATACTGCCGCAAAAATATATTTATGCATTGACACTGACCCGCGTAACTGTTAAACTTATAAACATATCAACAGAGTAGGTTGATCGGTATATACGGTCTTCCTCAGAAACGCCGGTCAGGCCTGATCCTTGACTGTTGACTGCAGGACGGACTGCTGTGATCCGGTTATAAGGGAGCGCGGATGATGATCTCGGAAAATAATGAAGTCTGCTTATCGATCAGGGAACTGGATGAGCGCGGAGATCTGGACGATCAGAGACTGCTGATGCTTATTGATACGGCCGCAGGGGACGGATACCTATTCACGGCTGCCGACCGAAAGCGGCGGCTGGTCTATGGCGACGAGATATATCTCCGCGGGCTGATCGAGTTCACCAACTACTGCCGTAATAACTGCTATTACTGTGGTATCCGCCGGGACAATAAGGCAGCCGAGCGCTACCGTCTCAGCGATGAGCAGATAATGGATTGCTGCCGGAACGGTTATGCTCTGGGCTACCGTACTTTCGTCCTGCAGGGCGGGGAAGACCCTTATTATACCGACAGCCGTATCTGCAGCATCGTATCTGCTATCCGCAGCCTGTACCCGGACTGCGCTATTACTCTTTCCCTGGGAGAAAAGGCCCGCCGCAGCTATCAGGCTTATTTTGACGCCGGCGCCAACCGCTACCTTCTGCGGCATGAAACAGCCGACCCGGAGCATTATCGTATACTGCACCCGGAGGACATGAGCCTGACCAACCGCAAACGCTGTCTGTTCGACCTGAAAGAGATCGGCTATCAGGTGGGCGCCGGCTTCATGGTGGGTTCTCCCTATCAGACCCATGCTCACCTTCTGTCCGACCTGCGCTTCTTACAGGACCTGCGTCCGGACATGATCGGTATCGGTCCTTATATCACCCATAAAGAGACGCCCTTTGCCGGTTTTGCATCCGGCAGCCTGGAGCTGACCCTTCGGCTGCTGGCCATACTGCGCTTGCTGTTTCCGTATGCGCTGATCCCGGCTACCACGGCCCTGGGCTCTGTCCATCCGCAAGGAAGAGAGTTGGGTCTGAAGGCCGGGGCCAACGTAGTCATGCCCAATCTGTCCCCGGTAAAGGTACGCCGGAAGTACGACCTTTATGAGAATAAGATCTGTACCGGTGAAGACGCCGCCCAATGCCGCGCCTGCCTGGAACGGCGGGTGGCCGCGGCCGGTTACCATATAGTGACCGCCGTGGGCAACGCACGCAAAGAGCCGTTCTGCTGAAGCCTCCCCTCGATACGACGCACATCCAAGAGGTGACCTCATGATCTTTCCTTTTGCCGAGCTGCACCGTTCCCTTTGCGCCGGGGAAACCGCCTCCTTGAGCTTTTCCGCGGAAGGGAAAACCTATATCCGTAACCTGCGCCCCGGCGAGCGCCTGATCCTGCTGGGCGGCGGCCATATCTCCCGGGCCCTATGCAGCTATGGGTCCTCCCTGGGCTTCCAGATCACGGTGGTGGACGACCGGCCTTCCTTTGCCAACAGCAGCCGCTTCCCGGAGGCCGCGGCCGTGATCTGTAAGGACTTTCCTACCGCCATCCGGGAAATGGCCATAAACAGCAACGATTATGTGGCCGTGCCTACCCGGGGCCACCGTTTCGACGCGGACTGCCTGCGCGCCATCCTGCCCGGGACCTTCCCCCGCTACCTGGGGATGATCGGTTCCAGGAGGCGGGTCCTCGCCCTGCTGGAGCTGCTGGAAAGCGAAGGTTTTTCTCGCGGCGATCTTGACCGTATCCACGCGCCCATCGGACTGGATATAAATGCCCTCACCGTGCCGGAGATCGCTCTGGCCATCGCGGCACAGCTGGTGGCCTGCCGGCGGCAGGAGCAGCCGCGCCGGGGCCACGCCGAAGTGCTGATCAGCGAAGACGTCGATCCCGCCCTGTGGCAGGCCCTGGCCGAGGAAGAAAAGCCGAAAGCCCTGCTCATCGTCTACGACACCGCAGGCTCCACCCCGGCCGCGCCGGGCGCCATGATGACGGTGGACAAGGATTTCCGCACCGCGGGCACCATCGGCGGCGGCTGCAGCGAAAACGCCATCCTGCGTGACGCCTTCCGTCTCATCGGCACCGGCCGCGAGCGCTGCTTCACCGTGGATATGAGCAACGACGTGGCCGAAGAGGAAGGCATGGTCTGCGGCGGTACGATGAAAGTGTGGGCGGCCGATGTCAGCCGCTGAAAAGAAAAAAGCTCTGGTAGCCATGAGCGGCGGAGTGGACAGCTCGGTCGCTGTCCGCCTGCTGCAGCAGCAGGGCTACCTCTGCCGCGGCGTCACCATGCGGCTGAACGACTGGAGCGACGAAGAGGACGGCAGCGGCCGTACATGCTGCGCCCAGAAAGATATCGTGGACGCGGCCCGGGCCGCTTTCCGGCTGGGCGTCAGCCACGAAGTGCTGGACTGCCGGGAAGAGTTCCGGTCCCGGGTCATCGACAGGTTCGTCTGCACCTATGAAGCGGGCGGCACGCCCAACCCCTGTATCGAGTGCAACCGCAGCCTGAAATTCGACACCCTGCTGCGCCTGGCACTCAGCCGCGGCATGGACTGTCTGGCCACCGGACATTACGCCCGCATCGAATACGACGAAGCAAG
>CAMZIS010000082.1 GCA_947307285.1 uncultured Peptococcaceae bacterium
GCTTGACCCGGCCCAGTCCTGGAACCTGTTCTACCGCGGCGTGGGCAAGGACGCCGGAGCGGGACTGGCCCTTATCTTGGGGGTAATCACCACCCAGAGCTACGCCCAGGCCGTGTTCTCCGGCCGCTCGGACAAAGCGGCGCGGCAGGGGGCGCTGATCTCCGCCGTGATGATACCGCCCATCGGCATCGGCGGCATCCTGATCGGCCTCTACATGCGGGTGAATTACCCGGAGCTCCCGGCCCGGCTGGCCTTTCCCCAGTTCGTCATCGACTTCCTGCCCGGCCTGCCCGCGGGCATGGTGCTGGCCACGCTGCTCATCGCCGTGGTGGGCACCGGCGCGGGCCTGGCTTTGGGCATCAGCTCCATCGTGAGCAAGGATATTTTGCCCAACCTGCGCCGCTTCGGGAGCTGGCCCGACAAGGCCGCCGCCAGCCTTACCTTCAACCGGGGCTGCATCGTGGCGGTTCTGCTCCTGGCCTGCTGCCTGTCCACCGGCGCGTTGGGCGACGTGATACTGAACTTCGCCTTCATGTCCATGGGACTCAGGGGCGCGGTGATCTTCGTGCCTTTGACCTGCGCCCTCTGGCTGTCCGGCAAGATCGACCGCTTCTGGATGACCGCGGCCATACTGGTAGGGCCGTTGCTGGTGCTGGTCTGCGGCCTGCTGCCCGGCGTTACGATCGACCCCCTGTTCCCCGGCATCCTGGCCAGCGCGGCTCTGGCCGCCGTGGGCTATCTCAAAGGACGCAAAAGCTCTTTCAGTCTATGACTTTCCTCAATTGACATCCCTCCCTGGCAGGCATATAATAATAGTTAAGGCAAAATATTCAAGAACAGGTACATCCATGGATATCAGCTATTCCCGGCGGGATATAAACCCCCAGCTCTCCTTTGAACGGCAGGAGCTGGCCGCTTTTTTGGACAGGCATCATCTGCGCTGCGACGACGACATCGAGTTCGCCGCCGCCTTCGTGGACGACGATACGGACGAGATCCTGGGCTGCGGCTGCTGCAGCGGGAACATCCTCAAGTGCTTCGCCGTGGACGAAAAGCTGCGGGGCCAGAACCTGATGGGCCAGATCATCTCCATTTTGGTGAACAACCGCTTCGCCGCGGGCTATTCCCGCCTCTTCGTCTACACCAAACCGGAGAACCAGACCCTGTTCGGCGGCGCCGGCTTTTTCACCGTGGCCGCCACCGACCGGGTGGCCATGATGGAGAACCGCCCCAAGGGCCCGGAAAGCTTCGTGGCCTCCGTGAAGCGGGAGGCGCCGGAGGACGCCCTGATCGGCGCCGCGGTGATGAACTGCAATCCCTTCACCCTGGGCCACCGCCATCTGGTGGAATACGCCGCCGCCAACTGCGACCTGCTTTATCTGTTCGTGGTGGAGGAGGACCGTTCCGTCTTCCCCTTCAGCGACCGCCTGCGTCTGGTGCAGGAGGGCACGGCGGACCTGCCTAACGTGCACGTCTGCGCCGGCGGACCCTATATGATATCCTCCGCCACCTTCCCCACCTATTTCCTGAAAAAAGACGACGACGCGGTGGCCATCCAGGCCAAGCTGGACCTGACCATCTTCGCGGAGAAGATCGCGCCGCCCCTGAACATCCGCCGCCGCTTCGTGGGTCAGGAGCCGGTCTGCCCGGTGACGAGCAAATACAACGGCGTCATGAAGCAGCTGCTGCCCGAGCACGGCATAGAAGTATGCGAGATACCGCGCAAGGAAACGGAGGCCGGGATCGTCATCAGCGCCTCCACCGTCCGGGAATGCCTGGACGGGAAACGTCCGGACCTCGATCTGCGCGCCTTCGTGCCGGAGACTACATACAGCTATCTGATGCAGCGCAAATAGCATCAGACCCTAATCCGATCACAGGTTTGCACTTTCCTTTTTTAAATCTTTCAAAAAAGCTACAGGAGGAAAAAGCTAATGGAACTTAAGAAACCCGCTGTGGCCGGAACCGTCGAGTCCTGCGACTGCCAGGTCTCGATCTTCCCCAACCCCGGCCAGGGTCTGGATGTCAGCGTGGAAAGCAACGTCAAGGCCATCTTCGGGGATTCCATCATCGAATCCACCAAGGACGAGCTGGCCAAGCACGGCGTTAAAGACGCTATCGTCCAGATCAACGACAAGGGCGCCTTCGACTGGATCATCCGCGCCCGCGTAGCCTGCGCCGCCTACCGCGCCGCCGAACAGAAATTCAACTGGAAGGAGGTCGAATAACATGGCGAATCTGAAGAGAACATCCCTCTACGCACCGGGCACCAACCCCTCGTTCATGGCGACCGTCCCCTTCTTTAACGAAGACTGCATCGTTTACGACCTGGAAGACGCCGTGGCCATCTCCGAAAAGGACGCCGCCCGCTTCATGGTCTACAATACCGTGCGCTATCACCGTCCCAAGGATAAATACGTCCTCATCCGCGTCAACGGCCTGGACTCCGAATTCCTGGACGACGACCTGGAATGCGCCGTGCGCGCCCGTCCCGACGCCATCCGCCTGCCCAAGGTGGAATTCCCGGAACAGGTCAAAAAGGTCGACGAACGCATCACCGAGATCGAAAAAGCAGCCGGCATCGAAGTGGGCAAGACCAAACTGTGGTGCAACTGCGAGTCCTACTGGGGCGCTTTGAACTGCCAGGCCATCTGCGAGGCCTCTCCCCGCGTGGAAGCCATGGCCATCGGCGCCGAGGACTACACTGCCTCCATGCGCGCCACCCGCACCAAGGAAGGCAAAGAGATCGAATACGTCCGCAACATGGTGCTCATGGGCTGCCGCGCCGCCGGCGTGGAAGCGCTGGACGTGGTCTTCTCCGACATCAACGATACCGAAGGCCTGATCCGCGACACCCAGTACTCCAAGACCCTGGGCTTTGACGGCAAGACCGTGGTCAACCCCCGTCAGATCGACACCGTCAACTCCATCTTCGCTCCTTCCGCCAAAGAGATCAAGTACGCCAAGCGCGTCATGGCAGCCATCGAAGACGGCCGCCGCCGCGGCGTAGGCGCCGTGACTCTGGACGGCAGCATGATCGACAAGCCCATGGAACGCCGGGCCGAGACCACCCTGGCTCAGGCCAAGGCCGCCGGCATCAAAATCGATTAGGAGGATCATGAATAATGGTTAAAAACGCAGTAGGTCGCGAGCTGCCGGAAAAGATCGGCAACTACGTCGTTAAACCTTACAAGGGACCGGGCGCGGAACTGGATTGGGATAAGCCCGCCTGCACCAACCGCGTGCCCCGCCTCAGCCCCGCCGGCGGCTCCAAAGTGGCCGCTTCCCTGAAAGACGCCATCATCAAGTCCGGCCTGAAAGACGGCCAGACCATCTCTTTCCATCACTGCTTCCGTGAAGGCGACCACATCATCGGCCAGGTGCTGACCATCTGCCGTGAGCTGGGACTGAAGGGCCTCACCTTCGCTCCCTCCGCCGTGGTCAACGTCAAGAACCCCTCCGTCATCGACTTCGTCAAGGACGGCACCATCACCAACATCCAGGCCTCCGGCATCCGCGGTTCCCTGGGCGACGGCGTTCTGGAAGGCTGCATGGAGAACCCGGTGATCCTGCGCTCCCACGGCGCCCGTCCCCGCGCCATCGAAATGGGCGAGCTGTCCATCGACGTGGCCTTCATCGGCGCTTCCGCCGCCGACGATTACGGCAACTGCACCGGCCAGATCGGCCCCAACGCCTGCGGCTCCCTGGGCTACGCCATGATCGACGCCTACACCGCCAAGCACGTGATCGTAGTCACCGACAACCTGGTGGAATATCCCTGCTGCCCCGCGTCCATCAGCCAGATGTACGTGGATCAGGTGGCTGTGGTCGAGGACATCGGCGATCCGGCCAAGATCGGCGCCGGCGCCGCCCGCATGACCAAGAACCCGCGTGACCTGAACATCGCCGCCAAGTGCGCCGAGGTCATCACCGCCTCCCGCCGCTTCAAGGACGGCTTCTCCTTCCAGACCGGCGTGGGCGCCATCCCCATCGCCGCCACCATCTACCTGTCCGAGAAGATGGAAGAGCAGGGCATCAAGGCCAGCTTCACTCTGGGCGGCACCACCTCCAACATGGTGGATATGTTCCGCAAGGGCCAGATCCGCGTCATCGAGAGCTCCCAGAGCTTCGACGCCGTGGCTGCCCGGGCCATCATCGAAGAGCCCAACATCGTGGAGATCGACAACGCTCTCTACGCCGACCCCTACACCAAGGGTTCCATCCTGTCCAAGCTGGACTTCGGTCTGCTGGCCGCCCTGGAAGTGGATACCGACTTCAACGTGAACATCCTCACCGGCTCCTCCGGCGAGATGATGGCCGGCATGGGCGGCGGCCCGGACGTGGCTGCTGACGCCGCCGTGTCCATCGTGGTCGTGCCCATCGTGCGCGGTCGTACGCCCTCCATCACCAAGCGGGTCTTCACCTGCTGCACCCCGGGCGACACCATCGCCATGGTCATCACCGAAGCGGGCATCGCTCTGAACCCCAAGTACCCGCTGTACGAAGAACTGAAGGAAGACCTGGAAAAGACCAACCTGAAGCTGGTCACCATCGAAGAACTGCAGCAGCTGGCCGAATCCCTGTGCGGCACGCCCAAGCCCATCGAGACCACCGACAAGGTCTGCGTGGTGGTGGAATACCGCGACGGCACGGTCATCGACGTCATCCGTCAGATCAAGAAATAAGCGTCCCGCGTAAATCTTGCGCATACGAAAAGGAGCCGCTTTGCAGCGGCTCCTTTTTATTATGCTTTTGGCCTTACTGGCTCAGGCTCTTTTCCATGCGGATGCAGCGGAAGGTGTCGCCCTCGATGAAGGGCTCCCCGCATTCCGCGTAGCCCAGCTTATGATAGAATTCGGTCTTGTTGTCCCGGCTCTCCAGCACGGCCTTGCCGTAGCCCAGCTCGGCGATCCATTTTTCGCACTCCGCCACCACCAGGGAGCCCAGGCCCTGATGGCGGTATTCGGGCAGCACCACCACGCGGCCGATCATCATGCTGTCCTCGTCCAGCCGGTAGATGCGGCCGGTGGCCACGGGCAGATAATCGTCCACGACCACGATATAGCGGCTGTCCGGTCCGTCGTGCCCGTCGAACTCCTGCCGCAGCGTTATATGATGCTTGCGGGCCATAGCCTGGATGCGGAGGTAATAGGCGCCCGCCTGCTGCCAGGTCTCGGTCGCTCTGATGATCTCCATACTTCCTCCTGTCAAGCCTCTCGCAAATCGAATTCGTACAGGTCGAACTCCGTCCAGCCCGTGTCCGGATAAAACATGCGGGCGGTGGACACCCGGTAAAAGCCCAGGCCCAGGTAGAGCTTTTCCGCCGGCAGGTTGCCGGAAAGCACGTCCAGCCGTATGACGCGGCTGCCCAGCGCCCTGGCCCGCTCAAAGGCGAAGCCCACCATCTCCCGGCCCAGGCTGCGGCCCTGCAGCGTGGGCAGCACGCCCAGGGCGTGGATGACGCTGACCTGCTCCGGATGGGCCTCCACCAGCCAGGGCGCGCCGCTGTAGCCCTCGTTGCATTGCCGGTCCATGATCATGGCGCAGGCGGTCTCGCCCTCCAGCTCGCCCACATAGAGCTGCTGCCCGTCTATGGCCTGCCGCAGCTGGCTGTCGGCGGGATAGACCCCCTTTTCCCAGCCCGGCTTGTAGGCCGCGTCCCGCATCAGGTCGATGAGCCGATGGTAGAATGCCCGCACAGCCGAATACTCCTCCGGCCGCGCCGGTCTTATCTCCAGCATGGTCCCCTCCGCCTCTCCCCTCCCGCGACGCCGCGAGGCGCGCCGCGAAGCGAACGCCGCGAGCCGGCGGGAGAGAGTGTGTTTTTGGTCTTGTTCTTAGTCTTTGTCTTAGTCTTATATAAGTTCCCGAATTTGGGCCTGTTTTTGAGACGCATCCTGAGACAGATCCCGGGACGGATCAGCTCCAGCGGTCTTTTTTTACTCGAACCAGGCCACGGCGCGGACGGGAGAGCCGTCGCAGTCCCTGATCTTCAGCGGGAAGCAGCTGAACCAGAACAG
>CAMZIS010000083.1 GCA_947307285.1 uncultured Peptococcaceae bacterium
TATCCCAGGTACGGATCTGCACCTCGAAGGGGACGCCGTTGTCCGCGATGAGGGTGGTGTGGATGGACTGGTACATGTTCTGCTTGGGCATGGCGATGTAGTCCTTGAAGCGGCCGGGGATGGGCTTCCACATGGTGTGGATGATGCCCAGACACTCGTAGCACTCACGCACCGTGTCCACGATGATGCGGATGGCGTTCAGGTCGAAGATCTCGGACAGCTCTTTTTCCTGCCGTTCCATCTTCCGCAGGATGCTGTAATAGTTTTTGGTACGGCCGGTGATCTCGCATTTGATGCCGGATTCGGTCACCGCCTTGCGGATGCTTTCGATGTGTTCGTTGACGAAGCGGGAGCGTTCCTCCTGCTCCTGGGCCAGACTGGCCTTGAGCTCGGCTACCCGCTCCGGCTCCAGCACCTCGATGGACAGGTCTTCCAGCTCGCTCTTGATGCGGAAGATGCCCAGCCGGTGAGCCAGAGGCGCGTAGATGGTCAGGGTCTCCTCGGCGATCTCCTTTTGCCGCAGCACCGAGTGGTGGGAGGAAATGGTGCGCATGTTGTGCAGGCGGTCGGCCAGCTTGATCAGGATGATGCGGATGTCGCTGGACATGGCCATCAGCATACGGCGCAGGTTCTCGGCCTGAGCTTCGTGGCGGTTGCGGAACTGCAGCTTGCTCAGCTTGGTCACGCCCTCCACCAGCATCAGCGTATCCGCGCCGAAGCGTTCGGCGATGACCTCTTTATCCACGGAGGTATCCTCCACCACGTCGTGGAGCAGGCCGGCGGCGATGGCCTTGTCGTCGATCTGCAGGGAGGTCAGTATCTCCGCCACGGCCAGGGGGTGCACGATATAGGGCTCGCCGCTGTCCCGCAGCTGGTCGCCGTGGGCGGACAGGGCCAGCTCGTAAGCGCCCCGCAGCAGCTCCTCGTTGGAGGCGGGGTTGTAAGAGCGCGCCTGTTGGATGATGTCGTCGATGGTAACTGTCATAATGGCCGGGTCCTTCGGCGTTGGCCGTACAGGATGGGTAAGGCGGACGGTAAAGATAAAAGTAAAGAGAATAGAGCCTGACGGCCCTATCCTCTTTAGCGAATGCTTAAGGCTGATTAGAAACGGTGATGGGTAGAGCGGACTCGCTCCAGCTCTTCCATGAGGTATTCGTTCAGGATACGGATGTAGGTGCCCTTCATGCCCAGGGAACGGACCTCCACCACGCCGGCGGATTCCAGCTTGCGCAGGGCGTTGACGATGACGGAACGGGTGATGCCGACTTTATCGGCGATCTTGGAGGCGACCAGCAGACCGTTGTTGCCGCCCAGCTCCACGAAGACGTGCTCCACGGCTTCCAGTTCGGAATAGGACAGGGTGTCGAAGGCGATGGAGACCACGGCCTTTTGCCGCGCCGTCTCCTCTACCCGTTCCACCTTGGCCCGGAGTATCTCCATGCCGATGACGGTGGCGCCCAGCTCGGCCAGGATCAGGTCCTCGTCGGTGAAGCGACCGCTTTTGGACAGAATCAGCGTGCCCAGACGCTGGCCGCCGCCGGTGATGGGGACGATGGTGGTGTATTTTTCGGGAAGGAAGCATTTGTTGTGCACGCCGAACACGCAGTTGCCGCCCCGGTCGATGTTGACCTGGGTCTCGGTGATGCGCAGCAGATCGTCGTTGGCGTTATCCGGGTAATGACCGTCCAGCTTGACAATATCTTCCATAGTGGGGCAGTAAAAGTTGTCCGTAAAGGAATAGCCCATTATCTTGCCCTTGCGCCCCAGGATGTAGACGTTGGTGTTGATATTGCTGCACAGGGTCTCGGCCATCTCGGCAAAGCTGATGGGATGGCCGGCCGCCTTTTGGATGATCTTATTGATATCGCGCGTTTTTTCCAGAAGATTTCTCATAGCACTGTACCCGAATGCTTATTTATCCCCTTCCCCCGTGGAAACTGATGACGAAACGGTTATTCCTTGTCCCGCTTCAGAAAATCGGGCAGGACCAGATCGTCGTCGAAGATGGTGGGCTTGATGATGGAGCCGCTGGTACCGCCGGTGGTGCCGGCGCTGCTTTGAGTTTTGACCGTATTGACGGAGACCGGGCTGCGGCCGTCGAAGCCGGTGGCGATGACCGTGACCTTGATGGCGTCTTCCATCTCCTCGTCGATGCCGGCGCCGAAGATGATCTGGGCGTCGGGATCGGCCACGTCGTAGATGTACTTGGCGGCGTCGTTGGCGTCCAGCAGGGTCATGTTGGCGGGGCCGGTGATGGAGAGCAGGATGCCCTTGGCTCCCTTGATGCTGGTCTCCAGCATGGAGCTGGAAATGGCGTTGGCGGCGGCGTCCACGGCCTTGCTTTCGCCGCGGGCGGTGCCGATGCCCATCCAGGCGCTTCCGGCGTCGCTCATGACGGACTTCACGTCGGCGAAGTCCAGGTTGATCAGGGCAGGCTTGGCGATGAGGTCGGAGATGCCCTGCACGCCCTGACGCAGCACGTCGTCGGCCAGCATGAAAGCGTCCTGCATGGTGGTCTTTTTATCAACGACCTGCAGAAGCTTGTCGTTGGGGATGGTGATGAGGGTGTCCACCGCGTTCTTCAGCTCGGAAATGCCCATCTCCGCCTGCTGAGCGCGACGGCGGCCCTCGAAGCCGAAGGGCTTGGTGACCACGCCCACGGTCAAAGCGCCCTTGTCCCGGGCGATCTGCGCCACTACCGGCGCGGCGCCGGTGCCGGTGCCGCCGCCCATACCGGCGGTAACGAACACCATATCAGCCCCGTCCAGCAGGGCTTCGATCTCGGCGCGGCTTTCTTCCGCGGCCTTTTTGCCTACATCTGACACGCCGCCGGCGCCCAGGCCTTTGGTGAGCTTGGGGCCGATCTGCAGCACCGTTTCGGCTCCGGAATTACTCAGAGCCTGCAGGTCGGTATTCATGGCAATGAAATCAACGCCGGCCAGATTATGCCTGATCATGCGATTGACCGCATTGGATCCGCCGCCGCCGATGCCGATGACCTTGATCTTTGCGAACTGCGAAGACAGGTTTTCTTCAAAGAGCAGCATCCGTTGTCCTCCTTAGCAAAAACATTGAGTGTCGATATGCCGTAAAACGATTCCAATTAAAATATACTATATTTAGTTTTCTTTCTGCACGGCTTAACTCTTTCCTGCCGGAACTTCGGCAGAAAAATTTAAATATCAAGATATTTGATGGCCGGGTCTTCCGGGATGGAAACGTCGATATACTCGATCATCTTGCCGCCGTTGGCCTTGTGATCCGCCAGTATGTTGCTGTATACCAGATATTTTTCCTCAAAACCGGAGCTGTCGCCCAGCTTGATCTGGACGCCGCTGACCGTGTAGAGGCAGATGCTCTGAGGATCGCTGACGTTGATCTCGCCCACGTCGGCCGCGTCCGGAGGCAGGGCCTCCAATATCTCCAGGGCGCTGTCCACGCCCTTGGCGTCGATGACGCCGCCGGGCACCACGCCCTGACCGGTCAGGTCCACGCCGGAGATCAGCGGCAGGGAGCCGTAATCCGCGGTGGGGTAGCGGTCCAGCACCCGTCCTGCGGCGTCGATCTCGATCAGGCTGCTGCCTACCACCATGACGGCCAGAGGCTCTCTTTCCTTCACGGTGATGATCACCCTGTGGGGCGGCTTGCGCGTGACTTCGCATTCCTGCACGCCGGGCTCGATGAGCAGCCACTGCTCCGCGTCGGACACGGTGACGGAGAACATGTTCTCCCCGACCTTGAAGCCGGACAGGTCCCGCAGCCGGTCCGCGTCCACGTGCTCGTTGCCGATAACGTCGATCTGCTTCACCGCGAAAAAGCCGGAGCGGGCGAAAAAGTAGCCGGCGAACATGCAGGCGATGAGAAAGACCAGCACCAGAATCCAGCGGGCGCTGCCGGCCCGCTGCCGTTTCAGGCGATATTCCCTGATGTCGGTGACTTCCCGCGAGTTTTCCATGAACCTTCCGATACCGAGTGAATTGCTGAAAAAGCGTTGCATCGTACTATTTGTGTTATTATACCATATATGGTAGCGGAATGCGAGTAGTTTTATCAGAAAACTTAGGGCATATTATGGGAAGGAATTGACAAATGACGAAGGGCCAGTATATAATATTTTGGTTAAATAATACACAAATGCCGGTAACGCTGGCGGAACATGCCGGCGTTTTCAGGTAAGGAGCAGATAATGGCAATTTTCAGACCCCGCGGCACCAACGATTTCCTGCCGGCTGACACCGCGAAGTGGCAGGAACTGGAAGCACTGCTGCGCACCATGTGCAGAGAATACGGCTTCGGCGAGATCCGCACCCCCCTGTTTGAAGAGACCGAGCTCTTCCAGCGCGGCGTCGGCGAGACCACCGATATCGTGCAAAAAGAGATGTATACCTTCACCGACCACGGCGGCCGTTCCCTGACCCTGCGTCCGGAAAACACCGCCTCGGCCTGCCGCGCCTACGTGGAGGACAAGCTCTACGGCCAGGTCCAGCCCATCAAGCTCTACTACATGGGCCCCATGTTCCGCTACGAAAAGCCCCAGTCCGGCCGTTTCCGTCAGTTCCATCAGTTCGGCATCGAGATCTTCGGCTCCGCCTCTCCGGCGGCGGACGCGGAGATCATCGCCTTCGCCTGGGACCTGTACCAGAACCGGCTGGGCTTGAAGAACCTGCGGCTGCTGCTGAACAGCGTGGGCTGTCCCGAATGCCGCGCCGCCTACCGCAAGGCCCTGCAGGACTATTTCCGGCCCCGCTATGACGAGCTGTGCGAGACCTGCAAGAGCCGCTTCGAGCGCAACCCCATGCGCATCCTGGACTGCAAGAGCGCCGAGAATCAGGAGATCGCCAAGGACGCGCCCCTGATCACCGACTATCTGTGCGACGACTGCCGCGCCCATTTCCAGCAGGTCAAGGCCATGCTGGACGCGGCCGACATCCCCTACGAGCTGGATCCGCGTCTGGTGCGCGGTCTGGATTACTACACCAAGACGGCCTTTGAGATCCAGGTGGCCACCATCGGCGCACAGTCCGCGGTCTGCGGCGGCGGACGCTATGACGGACTGATCAAAGAGATCGGCGGCGAGAGCACGCCGGGCGTGGGCTTTGCCCTCGGCATGGAGCGGGTCTTTTCCGCCCTGGCCGCCCAGGGCAGCGACATCGAGACCGAAGATCAGCTGGACGTTTATCTGGTGGTGGCAGGGAGCGCGGCTTCCGCCGCGGCCTTCCGTCTGGCCGACCAGCTGCGCCGGGCCGGTCTCACCTGCGAGATGGACTATGCGGACAAGAGCTTCAAGGCCCAGCTGAAAGCCGCCAACCGCCTGCAGGCGGACTGGGCCGTGATCATCGGCGAAGACGAGCTGAAGTCCGGAGCCGCCACGGTGAAGAACATGGGCGACGGTTCTCAGGAATCCGTGCCCCTGGAACGCGTAAAACAGTATCTGCTGGAAAAATAAGCAAACCTGCAAAGGAGTTACGGTTATGTCAGAAGCTATGATGAAACGTACCGATTACTGCGGCACCCTGCGCGCCGCCGACGCCGGCCGGGAAGTCACCCTCTGCGGCTGGGTCCAGAGCAACCGCGACCACGGCGGCCTCATCTTCATCGACCTGCGGGACCGCGAGGGCATCGTCCAGGTGGTCTTCGATCCCGAATCCTGCGACAAGGAGACCTTTGCCGCCGCCGAAGCCGCCCGCAGCGAGCACGTGCTGAACGTCCACGGCAAGGTGCGCATGCGCGACGAGGAAGCCTTCAACCCCAACAAGGCCACGGGCGAGATCGAAGTGCTGTGCGACAAGATGATCTGCCTCAACAAGTCCAAGACCCCGCCCTTCTTCATCGAGGACGACGTGAACGTGGACGAGATGATCCGCCTGAAATACCGCTATCTGGACCTGCGCCGGCCTCAGATGGTGGACGCCCTGCGCCTGCGCCACAAGGTCACCATCGCCGCCCGCCGCTT
>CAMZIS010000084.1 GCA_947307285.1 uncultured Peptococcaceae bacterium
GGGCGCGGCAAAGGACGGCTTCATCGGCCTGTTCACCGGCATGTACAAGACGGTATCTGCCGGCATGACGGCGGCGGTGGCCGCGGGCTTTGCCGTGGCCCTGCTCTTCCGGCCCAAGGCCTGAATCCGCCCTCTTCCTTTTTTCAGCCCGGCAGGCTATAATGAGCATATGAGCGATTACGTGGACGTCATCATCAACCGCAAAAGCGAGGCTCTGGACCGCCTTTTCACCTACAGCGTGCCGCCCCACCTCCGCAGCGAGCTGGAACAGGGCATGCTCATCGCCGTGCCCTTCCACGGCCAGAAGCTGGAAGGTGTAGCCGTGTACCTGCACGATGAGGAGCCGGAGGGCTTCGAGGCTTTGGATATACTGGACATCCTCCACGAGCGGCCCCTGTTCTCCGACGAGCTGCTGCGTCTTTCCGCCTGGATGAGCGATTATTATCTCTGCTCCCGGGCAGCGGCTCTGCAGGCCATGCTGCCGGCGGGCATGAGCCTCAGCGGCCGCGCCCCCCGCATCTATCTCAGAGATCATTACCGGCTGACCGAGAGCTGGCAGAGCGTGCGGCCTTCGCCCAGGCGGCAGTCGCTGATCGAGCTGCTGCATGAGGCCGGGGAGCTGAGCGGAGAGGAACTGGCCGCGGCGGGCTTCGGCCGTGACTTCCTCACCGCCTGCGTCAAAGCGGGCCTGCTGAACCGGGAGCAGCGTCGGGTGGACGAAACGGGCAACCTTCTTCCCCCGGCTCCCGCCAGCCTCAGTCCCGAGCAGGAGCAGGTCCTTTCCGCCATCCGGGAGGAGCAGGCCGCCGCCAACCGGCCCTTCCTGCTCCACGGCGTCACCGGCAGCGGCAAGACCGAGGTCTATCTGCAGCTGATCCGGGAGCAGGCGGCCCAGGGAAAACAGAGCATCGTGCTGGTGCCGGAGATCGCCCTTTCCGTGCAGATGGTGGATATGCTGCTGGCCCGGCTGGAGCTGCCCGTGGCCGTGCTGCACAGCGGATTGAAGGGCAGTGAGCGCCGGCATATCTGGCAGGAGATAGCGGAGGACCGCTACCCCGTGGTGGTGGGCGCTCGCTCCGCCGTGTTCGCGCCCACCCCCTCTTTGGGCCTCATCATCATCGACGAAGCCCATGAGACCAGCTATAAGCAGGACAACAATCCCCGCTTCCACGCCGTCACCGTGGCGGAAAAGCGCTGCGAGTTCACCGGGGCCTCCCTGGTGCTGGGCAGCGCCACTCCGGGGGTGGAGCAGTCCGCCGCCGCCGTGAACAAGCGCTACGCCTACGGCACCCTGCGCAACCGCTATTTCGCCGCCCCTCTGCCCGAGGTGGAGGTGGTGGACCTTCGGGAAGAGCTGCGGCAGGGCAACAGCTCCATCTTTTCCCGCCCCCTGCAGCAGGCCATCCGGGAAACGCTGGAAGCGAAAGACCAGGCCGTGCTCTTTTTGAACCGCCGCGGCTACTATCAGCACTATTCCTGCCGCGACTGCGGCGTCAGCATCACCTGCCCTCATTGCGCCGTAGCCATGAGCTATCACGAGGAAGGCCGGAACGGCCGCCTGAAATGCCACTACTGCGGACGCAGCATCGCCCCGCCGGCCCTGTGTCCCACCTGCGGCAGCCGCCATATCCGCAAGTTCGGCGTAGGCACCCAGCGGGTGGCTATGGAGCTGGAAAAAATGTTTCCCGAAGCCCGGGTGCTCAGGCTGGACAGCGACGTCACCGAGGAGCGGGGCCGGCACGAGCAGGTCTATCGCCAGATGCGGGAGGGCGAAGCAGATATCCTGGTGGGCACCCAGATGGTGGCCAAGGGACTGGATTTCCCCCATTTGACCCTGGCCGCGGTGGTGGCTGCGGACACCCTGCTCAATCTGCCCGACTGGCGGGCCGGCGAGCGTACATATCAGCTCATCACCCAGCTGGCGGGCCGGGCCGGCCGCCGGGACAAGCAGGGCCGGGCCCTGATCCAGACCTATACGCCGGAAGCGCCGCCCATCCGCTGCGCCGCCGCCGGCGACTACCGCGCCTTTTACCTGTGGGAGATGGAGAATCGCCGTCTCCACGGCTACCCGCCCTATACCCACCTCATCCGCGTGCTGCTGAGCTCCGAGAACCGGCTGGCCTGCGCCGAGATGTCCCGGGCCTTCGCCCACTATCTGCGGCAGACCCTGCCCGAGGGGGCGGAGATCTGCGGCCCGGCCGACGCGCCTCTGGCCCGCATCAAGGACCGCTGGCGGCGGCAGCTCATAGTGAAATGGCCTGCCGTGGAGGAGGCCGCCGGCGGCGTGGACCGGGCCAGGAGCCTGCTGCTGAGCCGGGAAAAGGCGCCGCGGGACCTGCTCGTGGCCATCGACGTGGATCCCTTCGGCATGATGTAGATTTGCGCACAATTATTGCTTCAGCCTGCGATTTTAATTGCTAAGCGCCAGTCGCGGTGGTATAATATAATTTGCGGTTTTATGTATTCAAGGAGGAGCTGTCATGCCCGGTTACAGAAACATCGTCACTGACGAAGACCCCCAGCTGCACCAGCCCAGCATCCAGGTGCTGCGTTTCGGCGCGTCCCTGCATAACCTGATGGACGATATGCGCCTTACCCTTTACCACAGCAACGGCGTGGGTCTGGCCGCGCCCCAGGTGGGCGTCAACAAGCGGGTCATCGTGGTGGACGACCGGGAAAACCCCTTCGTGGAGATGGTCAACCCCCGCATCGTCGAAAGCTCCGGCTGCGAAGAAGACGTGGAAGCCTGCCTCTCCGTGCCCGACCGGGCCGGCTGGGTGCGGCGGGCCACCAAGATCAAAGTGGTTTATCAGGACCGCTTCGGCAAGGAGCACAGCATGAAGGCCTCCGGTTTTCAGGCCCGGGTGCTGCAGCATGAGATAGACCATCTGGACGGCATCCTCTACACCGACGTGATGACCGAGGAATACGTGCCGGAAACGGACGAAAAGGGCAACACCAAAAAGGTCAAGCCCCGCAAGGTGGAGGGATAACGGCAGATGAGGATAGTCTATATGGGCACGCCGGACTTTGCCGTAGGGCCCCTGCAGGCTCTGGCCCGGGCCGGCTACGAGGTGGCCGCCGTGGTCACCCAGCCGGATAAGCCCCGCAACCGGGGCCGGCTCCAGCCCACGCCGGTGAAAGCCGCGGCGGAAGAGCTGGGCATCCCCGTGCTCACCCCGGAGAAGGTGAACCGGGAGGTGGAGGCGATAGCAGCTCTCAAGCCCGACCTGCTGGTGGTGGTGGCCTTCGGTCAGTTCCTCAGCGAAAAGCTGCTGGCCCTGCCGCCTCTGGGCGCGATCAACATCCACGGCTCCCTGCTGCCCGCCTACCGGGGCGCGGCGCCCATCATCGCCGCCGTCATCAACGGCGAAACGGAAAGCGGCGTCACCATCATGTACCTGGATAAGGGCATGGACAGCGGCGACATGATACTGCAGGAAAAGGTGGCTATAGGCGAAAACATGACCGCGGGCCAGCTGTACGACGAGCTTTCCCGTCTCGGCACGGAGCTGCTGCTTAAGGCTTTATCCCTGATCGAGCAGGGCCAGGCCCCCCGCACCCCCCAGGATCATGATAAAGCCACCTTCGCCCCTATGCTGAAAAAAGAAGACGAGATCATCGACTGGAGCCAATCCGCTAAAAAAGTCCACGACCGCATCCGCGGCATGAACCCCTTCCCCGGCGCTTACACCCTGCGGGAGGGCAAGCGGCTGAAGCTGTGGGCCAGCCGTCTGGAACCCCTGCCCACGGCCGGGGCCGCGCCCGGCAGCATCGTGGCCGCGGGCAAGGAGGGCTTCTGGGTGGCCTGCGGCGATCAGGCCCTGCTGCTCACCGAGGTGCAGCCCGAGGGCAAGTCCCGCATGGACGGGGCGGCCTACGCCCGGGGCTATCAGGCGAAAAAAGGCGTTATCCTGGGTCGCTGACCCGCAACATATTTCGAGGAGGACAAGGTTATGTATTTCGACTGGACGTTTATCCTGCTGATACCGGCCATGCTGCTGGCCGCCTACGCGCAGACCAAGGTGACCTCTACCTACAGCAAATACTCCAAGGTGTTCGCCCGGCGCAATATCACCGCCGCTCAGATGGCCCGTCAGCTGCTGGATATGAACGGCCTGAACGAAGTGCCCATCCAGCCCGTCAAGGGCAGTCTGACCGACAACTACGACCCCCGCAACAAGGTGCTGCATCTGTCGGAGACTACTTACGGCAGCACTTCCGTAGCGGCCCTGGGCGTGGCGGCCCACGAATGCGGCCACGCCTTCCAGGATAAGGAAGGATATTCCCCTCTGCGCATGCGCAACAATCTGGCCCCCATCGCCGCCATCGGCTCCAGCGCCGCCTGGATCATCTTCATCGTGGGCCTGCTCATGTCCATGATGGGCCTGGTGCGGCTGGGCATCCTCTGCTTCGTGGCCGTGGTGGCCTTCCAGCTGATCACCCTGCCGGTGGAGATCAATGCCTCCAACCGGGCCCTGGCCGCTTTGGAAGGCGGCGGCTTCCTTTACGACGACGAGCTGGGTCAGGCCAAGCAGGTGCTGAGCGCGGCGGCCCTGACCTACGTGGCGGCGGCCCTCACCGCTATCCTGCAGCTCTTCCGTATGCTGGCCATTTCCCGTCAAAGGTAAAGACCGATGCCCAAAGCCCCAAAAACAAGTGCCAGAGAGGCGGCTTTCACCGTTCTGCTGCAAACAGAGCGGGAGGCCGCCTATGCTAATCTGGCCCTGAAAAAATATCTGGATCAGCACGCTTTAAGTGCGGCGGACGCCCGTCTGGCCTCCCAGATCGTCTACGGCACGGCGCGCATGAAGATCGCCCTGGATCATATCATCTCCCAGCTGCTCACCCGGCCCTCCGCCAAACTGATGACCGAGGCCCGGGTGATACTGCGCCTTTCCCTGTTCCAGCTGGTCTATCTCAGCCGTCTCGAGCCCTACGCGGTAACGGACGAGGCGGTGGAGCTGGCAAAGCGCCACGGCAACGAGGCCATCGCCCGCCTGGTCAACGCCGTGCTCCGGAATTACCTGCGGCGGGAGGACAAAGACGCCATGCTGCCGGGGCGGGAAGCGGGTTTCGACTACCTGCATCTCACCCTGTCCTATCCCAAATGGCTGGCCGACTATCTGCTGCGCCGCTTCGGCTTCGAGGAGGCCGAGCGGTTCTGTCTTGCCATGAACGACCACCCCGGCGTCTACCTGCGCACCAACACCGTGCGTTTGCGCCGGGAAGAGCTGCAGGCGGCCCTTGCCCAGTGCGGCGTAAATGCTCAGCCCGCGGGCTTTGCCTACGAGACCCTCCGGGTGGAGCAGGGCGGCGGCCGCATCGCCTCCTGCACCCCGTTCCTCAGCGGCGGCTGTACCGTCCAGGGCCCGGCCTCCCAGCTGGCGGCCCACGCCCTGCATCCGGAATCGGGCAGCAGGGTGCTGGATCTGTGCGCCGCCCCCGGGGGCAAGACCACCCATCTGGCCGCCCTCATGGCCGACCGGGGCGATATCCGCGCCTTCGACGTGCATCCCCACAAGATCGCCCTTATCGAAGCCAACCTGAAACGGCTGGGCCTGACCTGCGTCACAGCCGAGGCCGCCGATTCCCGGAATTTGCCGGAGAGCTTTCATGAATGGGCCGATTACATCCTGCTGGACGCGCCCTGCTCCGGCCTGGGCGTGCTGAACGCCCGGCCCGACAGCCGCTTCCACAAGCGGCCGGAGGATATCGCGGAGCTGGCCGGCACCGCCTATGAGCTTTTGAACGCCGCCGCCGGCTATCTCAGGCCGGGGGGCCTGCTGTGCTACGCCACCTGCACTGTCACCCACGAGGAAAACGAAGAC
>CAMZIS010000085.1 GCA_947307285.1 uncultured Peptococcaceae bacterium
CTGAGCGCTGTTGAAGTGCAAAGGATGCGCCGTTTGGATCCTTAAAAAAGGACGTCCGGTAGCTTTTGCCGTATTACGCGCCACATCTGCCAGACCACGCAGGCGTACGGCCGGGATATGATCCGGTATCAGCAGATAGTTATGAGCCGGCAGTTCTGGCAGGGCTCTGTCCTGATAAACGTAAAGCCCCCATTCTCGCCCCAGGCTGCAAAACAGTTCCAGATACCGCTTATCGCATTCTTTGATTCTGTTTATAATTTCACTGGTTTCCATAAAACACCCTTCCTTAACTATTGGGCAGAATAGAAATACTGATCCTGTTGAGCAAAGGTACGTACGCGCTTCAGCGTATAAATAAATAGTATCACAACAAAAGCCATGAACACCAGTACGCTGGTCTGAGTGCCTAAGATCAGGCATCCGTCGTATATGCCATGGAGCAGCACGGGAATCCACAGACTCTTCGACAGATTCGCTTTTACGAACTGCGTTTGGCCCCGGTGCTGTTGCAGCATAGCCTCACCCATCCAAATACCCATGTAAACGCCGCAAACAGCATGCATGGGAACGGCAAGCAAAGCCCTGGACAAGGCAACCTGCAGACCGAAAGTGAAGACATAATTGATGTTTTCCAATAATGCAAATCCCAGGGACACGAAAACGGCATATACTACGCCGTCAAAGCGGCAATTGAATTCAGGCCTCTTCCAGGCACCCCAGCGCAGGAAAAAGTACTTGCAGCCCTCCTCTATCAAAGCAACGCCCAGGAAGCTTTGTGCAAAGGCGAAGATTATGCCTGTACCGTCAAAAGCGGCTTTTAACACAGAGCCGACTACCCATTCCAAAAAGATTGCAGGAACCGTAGACAGAACACCGAGCAGTAATAATCGCAGAAGTAAATTGGTCGGCTCTTTTTCTATAGTATCCAAATCATATACTTTTTTCATAAGCCAGGCTGCGGGAGCGACAGCAGCGGCAAGCATTAACAGGTTCATAAAAACACCTCAGGTGGTCAGTATGATTGCATTACGATTTATATACGGTTTTACGTGCGACAGCTTCCGCAGCTTCTGCGCCGCATAGGTGCCGGACCAGGGCCAGACCGAAATCAAAGGCAGTTCCCATACCGCGGCTTGTGATAACACCGTTCGCTATGGCTACAGGCTCATATATGACCTGCGCGCCAATTAAGTTGGACTCTTCTCCCGGATAGCAGCAGGCCTGTTTGCCTTCCAATAGCCCCAGACGGCCTAAAACTCGCGGAGCGGCGCAAATTGCGGCCAGCGTTATCCCTTTATTGTCTGCATTCCGAAGCAATTCTGCCAAAGGGCCATGCTTTTCCAGATTTTCCGTGCCCATTTTCCCCCCGGGGAGAACGAACATGGAGGCATCATCCCAGCAGCACTGCGCAAAGACCGCATCTGCAGACAAGCGGATATTATGCGAACCGGTCACGGCAACCGTATCATTCAAAGATACCAAGCAAACATCAATTCCGGCACGCCGCAGCAGATCCGCCGGAGTAATGGCTTCCGTCTCTTCGAAGCCGTCTGCCAAAAAGAGATACACTTTTGTCATTCAGATCACCATTCGATAAATTGATATCATTATACTACCCTGGTTGATTTGGAGTTTTTCGATTTGCTGTTATTAAACTATCATTTTTGACTTATAATGTCAAACGGCTTGGAAAAGCAGGCAAGAACTTCATCAAAAAACAGTTTAAAGTTTTATTTTTATGCTCTTGACGTATATGATATACTAAAAGTGTATATGTAACTGTTACTGCAATAATTATTATAATCTCTTTAGGAGACCTAATATGCAGTTATTACACTTACAGTATTTTTGCGCTGTAGCAAAAAGTCAAAACATCACCAAGACCGCGGCTGAATTATGGATATCACAGCCGGCTCTTTCCCGTGCTATACGCTCATTAGAGAACGAGCTGGGTTGCGAGCTTTTTGATCGTGTCGGTAAGAATATCATCTTAAACGACACCGGTCGCCTGTTTTATGAACGGGTCTCTGGCAGCATCAGTCAGCTGGACGAGGCTATTAAAATGGTGCGGGTACGGGCGGCCGAAAGACCTGGTGAGATACGAGTCAGGATGCGCGCTGCCGAATGTACTGCCCATGAGCTTAAAAGCAGCTTCAACCAGTTGCATCCGGAAATCAATCTAAAGATCGTCAGTTCCTTTACCGGCGATGCGGATGATATTTCCGATTGCGATTTTCTGATCTATGCCACGCCGGATCGCCATAAGGAATTGGATAATATCGAATTGCTTGAGGAACGCCTAATGCTGGTGATGAACAAAAGCCACCCGTTGGCCTCTTCCGAAAGCATCACCTTGGAACAGGCCGTCAAGTATCCTTTCCAGATACTCAAGGAAGGCGAAAATCTGCGCAGCAATCTTTTATATATTTGCCACCAGCTTGGTTATACGCCTCAAATTTCGCTGACTGCGGCCGATACCTATGCTATGCTTGATTTGTACAATAATCCGCAGGCTCTCGCCATAGTGCCGGAGTTCACCATGCGCAACGTGCCCAGCCGTGATGTTATCATCCGTCCCCTGGAAGATGAGATATGCAAACGCTCCATATTCCTGGCCTATCTTCCCCATATAAATGAAAACCAGCGCATTTTTGCAAAGCATTGTAAGGATTTTTTTGCAAACTATTCTTGATCAGCATTACCGGTGCCTGTTATAACAGCTACGCAAGAACCTCAAAACAATTATTCTACAATTTACCTCCAGCGGGAGCCGAAAATGATCAACGACCTGCTTCACAACCACGTACTTTGGGTGGCCTTGGCCGGCTGGTGCGCAGCCGAGGTGCTTAAGACAATTATCTATTGGATCGTTAATAAAGAGCTTGACCTTAGCCGTCTGGTAGGCGACGGCGGTTATCCCAGTGCCCATTCAGCTTTGGTAACGGCCTTGGCAGTCTCCTGCGCCAAATACTACGGCCTTGACTCATTCCAGTTCGCCGTCACCGCGATCATTGCCGTTATAGTCATGCATGACGCTCACGGTGTACGGCTGGAGACCGGTCGTCAGGCCCGCACTATTAATTCTATTCTTGAAATTTTCAAAGAAAAGCAATGGGTGCCTTTGCAAAACGATAAGCTGAAAGAAATGATCGGCCATACGCCGCTGCAAGTGGTTTCAGGTGCAGTGCTGGGCGCTGTGATTGCGATACTATTATAAAAAAGTCTACCGCTCCCGATTTATGGGAGCGGCTTTTTTTCGGCCAGATTCACTACCCAGATCCTTCTTTTCACCATTATCCAACCTATTATGCATTTTACTAAACCAGTCAACAGAGAACATAAATAGAGCGGAGCTACAGGAATTTCGGTATAGTTTACGAGTATAAACACTACCGGCACGTTGACGACCCAGGAGAAAGCCGAGTCGAACAGAAAAGTAATGAAGGTTTTGCCGCCGCTGCGTAACGTAAAATAGAAAGTATGCGGCAAAACCTCGATCGGCGTCATAAACGCGCAGATCAGGATAAAACTGCTGGCCAGCTGCCGTACTTCCGGCGGCACATCGTAGATTAAGGGAAAGTATGACGCGCAGGCTGCCATTATTATCATGATAGCAAAGGATAGCGTCACAGTAAACGCGATCAGCTTATGATCGGTGTCAACAGCTTCCTCCAGCTTGCCTGCTCCCAGCAGCTGTCCGACGATGATGCCGATGGCGCTGCCCATAGAAAAACATACCACATCACAAAGATCAAGGAAAACAAAAGATATATTCAAAGCAGCGACAACGTTCAGTCCTCGCAATGAATACATCTGCAATAAAAAGGCCTGGGCCAGGCTCCACAGCAGTTCGTTGCAAAACAAAGGCATGCTTTTGACCGCGATCCGCCTGTATAACCCGGATGCTATTGACAGCTGTTGGAATAAACGACGCGGAAAAATCACCTGCGCGCTATGGCGATGACTCCAGGCTATTACAAAAACCATTTCCACCCAACGAGATATGACTGTCGCAATAGCGGCCCCTATTATCCCTAGTTCAGGAAAGCCAAGTTTACCAAAAATCAATATCCAGTTGCCAAGCAGATTCAATGTGACCGCTATACAGGAGGCAAGCATTGGGATGCGGGTCTGCCCTACTTCCCTCAACGTACTGGCATAGCTTTGTGCAATGGCAAAGGCAGGCATACTCCATACGATGATATACATATATCTGCGGGCATGATGCAGCATAAGCTAAGGATCTCCGCCGCTGCCGGTATCGTTTATATAAAGCGATATTATCTTATCCGGCCACATGAACAGTATAAGCATAGCAGCTGCGCACACCAGCAAAGCAATAATAAGCTTAAATCTGAATGCAGCACGCAAGCTCTCCTCGTCTCTGGCGCCGTAAAACTGCGCGCAGAACAAACCAGGTCCGGATGTGGCTCCGAAGATGGTGACAAAGTATACGAACATCAGCTGGCTTATTATAGCCACGCCGGAAAGAGCTTCCAGACCGCACTGTCCTACCATAATGTTGTCCAGCAGCGACACAAAGTTCGTGACCGCGTTTTGGATCATGATAGGCAAGGCTACCGTCAAAGTGCTTTTATAAAACTGTTTTGTTCCGATCAGCTTATGCATAGCTATATTCTAACACATCAAATCGGTTCGCACAAAAAGGCCGCGCCTTTCATGGAAAGCGCGGCCTTAGGATGAATCCGTAAAGAATACTATTTGCTTATGGACATCACTTTATAGGTGGCAATTCCGGCAGGGGTGGCGACATCCACCAAATCACCCTTTTTATGACCTAAAACAGCGGCGCCCACCGGACTCTCATTGGATATTTTTTGTTCAAAAGGCTTGGCGTCAACGCTGCCGACGATCTGGAATTTAAGCTTGGCGCCGGTTTCCATGTTTTTTAATTCAACGGTAGAGTATTCGCTGATTACGCTGTTGGAATGAGCTTCTTCGTCGATGATACGGGCATTCTTCAGCAGCTTCTCCAGGTTCAGGATCTCGCCTTCGATGAAGGCCTGTTCGTTTTTCGCATCCTCATACTCAGAGTTCTCCGAAATATCACCGAATTCGATAGCCTGCTTGATGCGGGCAGCCACTTCCTTACGGCGTACGGTCTTAAGGTTTTCCAGCTCTTCTTTCTTTTGCTGCAGACCTTCCAGAGTAATCAAGACTTCCTGCTCGTGTTCGGTCATTATTTTACCACCTTTCGGTTTTGCTTATCATTTTAACTCATTCATTTTATGCCTTAGCAAGGTTTTTGTCAAGCGTTCTTCTTAGAGCTCATTGCGGCTGTTGAACAGGTCTTCAACCTGCTCTACGGTGAGCGCTTGGTTTATAAAAAGCCTAAGCTTCGCGGCATTCCGCATGCCCTTGACGTACCACCCCAAATGATTACGCATACTGCGTACAGCTAATTCCTCACCTAATCGGGCAGTTGCCACGCTTTCCCCTTCCCTTTTTTGCAGCCAATAGATGCTGCGCTCAACTTGCCGCTTCAAATGAGCCAGCGCAGTAGCGATCACGATCTCCTCAGTGGGTTGCTCCGGGATGGGTTCGCCGGACAACGCAGCTTTTATTTGCCGGAACAACCAGGGATTACCGAGCATGCCGCGACCGATCATCAGGCCGTCGCAGCCCGTTTTTTCTTTCATATCCAAAGCGGATGCCACATCCACGATATCGCCA
>CAMZIS010000086.1 GCA_947307285.1 uncultured Peptococcaceae bacterium
TGCCTTTGACCTGCAGCTTGCCGTTTTCGTGCAGCTCGTTGGTCTGCTCCTCGCTCAAGCCGTCTATCTGGGCCGGGGCCAGCAGCTTGGCCTGACGCAGCAGGTCGAAGAAATCGAAGAGGTTCTTTTCGCTGCGTTCGCCCAGATAGTTGATGAGGGTCTGGCGCAGTTCTTTATCGTTGGCGATAGGATTGTCGTTCATAGTTTTCTCCGGCAGAGGTCTTAAAAGACGTTCTGCTCCGTGATGACGAGCCGGCCCTTTTCGTCCAGCTTGCCCTTGTCGCCGGTCTTGTACCAGCCATCATTGTCGTACAGGGGCGGTATCTGGCCCGGGTTGCCGTAGTAGCCGGGGGTGACGCATTCGCCGCGGACGTAGGTGTAGCCCTCGTCGTCGAATTTCACCTCGCAGCAGGGCAGGATCTTCCCCATGGTGCCCGGCGCGTTGTCCGCGGGATCGGACATGGAGATCAGAGGCGAGCATTCCACGATGGCGTAGCACTGCAGCACGTCGATGCCGAAGCGCTGTTTCAGCATGGTCAGGTCTTTTTCGTCTATTTTCTGACAGCCGCAGATGATGGTGTCCAGCTCGTCGAACAGCACCCGTTTCACGCCCAGGTAGCGGCTGTCGATGATGGACTGGCGGCGGCGGGCCAGCCAGCCGTTGCCGCTGGGGTCGGCCGGGATGTCGGCGCGCTTGGCGGCCTCACGCAGACGGCGGGCCAGCTCGGACGCGATCTCGCTGGTGCAGATCAGCGTGGTGGCGCCGAAGGTGTGCATGCCGTAGGGCAGGCTTTCCGGTCCCCGGGCCAGGCCCAGCTCGCCGCCGCGCAGGAAGGTGGTCAGGCAGGAGCAGGTCAGGCCGTAGGCGTGGATCAGGGACAGGGGAGAGAAGATTTTTTTCGCCTTGGGGAAGACGGCGGCGGCGGCCTTGGCGTCGCTCAAGAGGTTCCGGTGGGTCAGCTGCACCACCGGGGATTCCTGGTCGGCCTGGCGGTGGAAGGTCAGCACCGCCACGTCGTCGGGCTTGACGTCGGCGATGTGCTGTTTGCCCTGGTCCAGCAGTTCATGGCCGTGCTCCAGCATTTCCTTGAAGGTGACGGGCTCCTGCTCCGCGTCCAGCCGGAACAGGGAGACCTGACCGGTGAAGCCGGCCATTTCCGAGATCATGGGCGAGAGGAAGCAGGCCGAGGCGTCGGCCCGCAGCAGCATGTCGTAGATTTCCTCTTTCTTGCGCTGGGCGTCGGTGAGCACGGCGATGCCGCCGGCGCAGACGATGCCGAAAAAGGCCACCACGCCTTCGTAGCGGTTGTCGCAGGCCACGGCCACGTGTTTGCCGGTCAGCCCCCGTTCGCACAGGGCGGCGGCAATGGCGAAAGAGTCGGAGGCCAGTTCGTAGTAAGTGTGGGTGACGGAAGCGTCGCCCCGGTCGCGGACAGTGACAGCCGGTTTATCCGGGTAGACGTCGCAGATGGTGTGCAGCAGGGCAACGAGATCCTGACATTCCTTCAGCGGTTCGTTCATGATGGCTCTTCCTCCTCTTCTGGCGCGCGGGCGCGGACTGCTTGACAGGGATTGAATCATATAATAAGAACAATCGCTATTTGACTGTATAAACATATCACAAAGGCCCTTTGTTTTCAAGTCGAAAAGCAATTCTGGCAATTTTGGCCCCGCTTCTTCCTGATCTGGTAAAAGCCGGAAAGCGTTGCGCCGCCCCCGCGAACTGTGTTATAATATTGCAAAATGTGCAAAAAAGCACGGCCCAAGGAGTTTTTTATGTGTGAAGAAACAGCGCCAAACGCGGCTCCCAAACGTTTCCAGCCGCTAAAATGGCTGCTGCGTGCGATACAGGGCGCGCTGATCGGCGGCGGGGCCATCCTGCCCGGCATCAGCGGCGGCGTGCTGGCCGTGGCCTTCGGCATCTACCGGCCCATGATGGCGGTGCTGGCCCACCCCGTGCGCAACCTGCGCCGCTATTCCGATATGCTGATCCCGGCCGCCATCGGCTGGGCTTTGGGCTTCATCTTTTTCGCCAAGGCGGTGGAGACCATGTTCGCCAAAAGCGAGGTCGTCACCTCCTGGCTGTTCATCGGCCTCATCGCCGGCACCCTGCCCTCTCTCTTCCGCACCGCCAACCTGAAGGGCCGCAGCAAATGGTCCTGGCCCGTCTGCATCCTGGCCTTCCTGGCCTTTACCGCCGTCATGTTCTGGGCCCGCATGGGCTTTTCCGCCTCGGTCAAGCCCAACATGGGCTGGTTCTTCTTCTGCGGCGTGGTCTGGGGCCTCTCCCTGGTGGTGCCGGGCATGACCTCCTCCTCCCTGCTGATGTCCATGGGGCTCTACCTGCCCATGACCTCGGGCATCGCCAGTCTGGACTGGAGAGTCATCGTCCCCATGGACCTGGGCATCGCGGCGGTGGCCCTTTCCCTGTCCCGTCTGGTCAACTATCTGTTCGAACACTACCATTCCCTGGCTTATTACTGCGTCATCGGCCTCATGCTGGCCTCCACCGTGGTCATCGTACCCCTGCACTATGACAGCAGCCAGCAGGGCATAGCCGCCGTCCTGGCCGCGGCCGTGGGCTTCCTGGTGGCCTGGGCCATGGAAAAATACATCCACGAATAAGCTGAACGCGACATACTGCCGGGCGGACCTGCCGCCCGCCTTACCCAATCTACGAAAGGGACGACCCCATCATGAAAAAGACCCTGATCGTCATAGTTTTGACCTGCCTGCTGCTGGGCCTCTTCTGCGCTCCGGCCTCCGCCGCCTACCGCGGCTACAGCGATATCTCCGGCCACTGGGCTGAGGACGTGATCAAAGAGTGGAGCGGCCTGGAGGTGATCAACGGCTATCCCGACGGCACCTTCCGTCCCGACGGCAGCATCACCCGGGGCGAGATGGCCACCATCCTGGACCGGATCTTCGAATTTCAGGGCGTGTCCGAAAACCCCTTCAGCGACCTGGACCCCAATGAATGGTACGGCAGCGCGGTGCTGAAGTGCAACAAGCGCGGCATCCTGCTGGGCTATAACGGCCTGGTGCGTCCCCATGACACCATCACCCGGGAGGAGGCCGCCGCCGTGGTGGCCCGGGCCCTGGGCTATTACGGCAAGACCACCTCTTACCGTACCGGGTACGCGGACAGCTCTTCCATCGCCGACTGGGCCTACCAGAACGTGGCCTGGCTCACGGAGCACGGCTACATCACGGACAGCCCCACCTATTACCGGCCCAAGGAGGCCATCACCCGGGCCGAGACCATGGTGCTGCTGGACAATATGATCGACGTCATCTGGGATTACACCGGCCTCTACAACGAGGATTTCGACGGCAACCTGATCGTGCGGGCCTCCAAATTCATGCTCATCAACAGCCATATCAAGGGCGACGTCATCGTGCCCTGCGGCACCAACGAAAAGATCATCCTCTGCAACTGTCAGATAGACGGCGAGGTGCTGAACCCCTCCGGCGCTCAGGTGCAGGTCACGGATGAGAACGGCGTCACCACGGTCATCACCTCCGGCCGGGAGCGTCCCGTGCAGTCCGGCGCCCGGGTCAACCGGCTGCGGGGCGGCGATTTCAGTCTGGACCAGCGGGAGCGGCTGCAGTATACTGGCGGCTACGCGGCCCACGGCATCGACGTTTCGGAATGGCAGGCGGACATCGACTGGGAGAAGGTGGCGGCCGACGGCATCGATTTCGCCATCATCCGCTGCGGCTACCGCGGCTACGGCGCGGGCAAGCTGCTGGCGGATAAAAGGTTCCACGAAAACATGGAAGGCGCCATCGCCGCCGGTCTGGACGTGGGCGTCTACATCTATTCCCAGGCTATCAGCGAGGAGGAGGCCCGGGAAGAGGCCCGCTTCGCGGTGGATATGGCGAGCGGCTACGACCTGACCTATCCCATCACCTTCGACTGGGAATACGCCGGCGCCGGCGACGCCCGCACCAACGATACCAGCCGGGAAGCCCTGACCTCATATGCCGTGGCTTTCTGCGACGAGGTGGAGAGCCTGGGCTATACCCCCTGCGTCTATTCCTATATCAGTCTGTCCTACGACAACTATGACCTGGCGGCCCTGAACGACTATTACATGTGGATGGCCATCTATTACGACAAGCCGGAATACTATTACCACTACGACATGTGCCAGTACACCAGCTCCGGTTCCGTGGAGGGCATCGAAGGCCGGGTGGATATGAACCTGAGCTTCGTGGAGTTCTAAGTCGATGCTGAAATTCATCAAACGCCTCTTCGGCTGTCTCATCCTCCTCATCCTGCTGGCCCTGGCCGCCCTCACCTTCCGCGGCTGGATGCTCTACCGGGAGATGGAGGCCGAGCAGCCCCTGAGCGACCGGGTCAACGAGGTGCGGCTGCAGGAGAACTTCACCCCCTACGAGGATTTGCCGGAGACCTATATCGACGCGGTCATCGCCATCGAAGACGCTCGCTTCCGCCTGCATCCCGGCGTGGACCCCATCAGCATCGTCCGCGCCCTTTCCCGTGACATCAAGGAGCGGGAATGGGTGGAAGGCGGCAGCACCATCACCCAGCAGCTGGCCAAAAACATCTGCTTCGATCAGGATAAGCGCCTGACCCGCAAGGCGGCGGAGATGTTCGCGGCCTTCGCTCTGGAGCACAACTACACCAAGGACGAGATCTTCGAGCTCTACGTGAACAGCATCTATTTCGGCAACGGCTGGTACAACGTGCACGACGCGGCGGAGGGCTATTTCGGAGTGGAGCCCGCCGGGATGGACGACTACCAGTGCACTTTGCTTTCCTGCTATCCCAACGCCCCCTCCATCTTCATGGAGGAGGAAAACGAGGAAGCCCTGGAGGAAAGGCGCCAGGCGGTGCTGGATCGCATGGTGCGCTACGGCTATCTGACGGAGCAGGAGGCGGAAGCCCTGCGCTGAGGCCTTGACAAGGGCGAACGGGCATGTTACAATAGGCAAAATCTCATAGGCAATGCGATGAAGGAGACCAGTAACGTAAGGCGGCGCTTGCAGAGAAGGGCCGGTGGGTGCGAGACCCGAAGTGCGCTTCCGCGAATACGCTCCGGAGCAGCGGCCTGAACGGGAACGAAGCTGTCGCCTTCCCCAGTAGGGTACGACGGGTGCGCCCGACACAGCGCCGGAGTGGCCGCGGCTGCGCCCACTCCCCGAGGGACGGTCCGCGAGGCCCGTCCGAACAGAGGTGGTACCGCATAGACCCTATGCCCTCTGCAGCTTGCTGCGGAGGGTTTTATATTGTCAGCGAGATTTTAAGATAAAAGCAAAAGGAGTTTTTCAAAATGAAGATCTACGAAGAATTGCAGGCCCGGGGCCTGATCGCCCAGGTCACGGACGAAGAAGAGATCAGGAGCCTGCTCAACGAGGGCCGGGCCGTGTTCTACATCGGCTTCGACCCCACCGCCGATTCCCTGCACGTGGGCCACTTCATGGCCCTGTGCCTGATGAAGCGGCTGCAGATGGCCGGCAACCGGCCCGTGGTCCTCATCGGCGGCGGCACCGGCATGGTGGGCGACCCCTCCGGCCGCACCGACATGCGGCAGATGATGACCAAGGAGACCATCCGCCACAACTGCGACTGCTTCCGCAAACAGATGGAGCGCTTCATCGAGTTCGGCGAGGGTAAGGCCATCATGGTGGACAACGCCGACTGGCTGCTGGACCTGAACTACG
>CAMZIS010000087.1 GCA_947307285.1 uncultured Peptococcaceae bacterium
TCGCTTTCGATCTGCTTTTTCGAATAATCCAGCACATAGCATTCCGCGCCCTGGGCGGCAAATTTGGGCATCTGCTGTCCCCCGCCGGAGGCGAGGCCCAGGACCCGCTTGCCACGCAGCTGGCCCAGCCAGCTCTTCGGTACCGGCTTCGTCGGGGTGAGCACTATCTCCCATTCCCCTGCCACGGCTTTCAGGTAGTCCTCGTGGGAGATGGGTATGCCCCATTCCCATCCTTCATCGATCCAGCGGTCGATGGTGCTGGCGTTGATGTCAGTGTAGTCCATCTCTTCTCCCCTACTTAAATACATTTTCAACAGCATTAATAATAACAAATAGACGTCATGAAGACAAGTACGTCCCGACGCGGCGTAGCTTAGTATTATGATGTTAGAAAGACCACCCGGCCTTTGGGGATCGGGTGGTCTTGGCGTTAATCAGTTCGGTAAACGGTTGAAGGCTATATCAGCCCTGTTTCGGGACCGTTCCGATAGGATCACCAGCCGGTGCCGAAGTTCTTGATGGTATAATTGTCCTCGGCGTCGGTTTTTATGATGCCCAGGTTGGACTTGTTCTTGATGTACTGACCGTCGATCTCACCGGAGGCGGCGGTGTACTTATTCATGTCCTCGACACCTTCAGCGATCTTCAGGCTATAGGTAGCCTCGAAAACGATGTCGCCCTCCTTGATATCATAATCCTTCAGAGCTTCGCTGGCGGCGATCTCTTCGGCAGTGTAGATCTTGACCTCGGTGGTCTCCACAGCTTCTACCTCGTCGGGATAAGCGGCCTTAAACTGCTGTTCCAGAGCGATGCCTACAATCTCCTCGGGAGTGGGCTCGGGCTCGGGAGTAGGTTCGGGGGTGGGCTCAGGAGTGGGCTCGGGGGCCGGCTCGAAAGAAGTCTGGCAGAAACGCATGAAAATGGTAGCGGCTTCCGCGCGGGTGGCAGTACCCTGGGGAACCAGAGTGCTCTCGGTGCGGCCGTTGATCATGCCGGCGCCGACGGCCCAGCGCATGGCAGCGTTGGCCCAAGAACCAATGTCAAGAGCATCGTCGTAGGAAAGGATGTTGGTATCCTCGCCAACGCTTACGTCATAGCCCTTATACTGAGCGTAGCGGAAGAGGATGGTGGCGAACTGCTCACGGGTGATATCGGCGTCGGGCTTGAAAGTGCCGTCCTCATAGCCCTTGACGATGTCGTTGTCTTTAGCCCACATGACGGGGTAGATGTACCAGGCTCTGGCGATGGTGTCGCTGTAAGGCGGCTCGCCTTCCACGTCCGGTTCGCCTTCCAGCCGGTAGAGGATGGTGACGATCATAGCGCGGGTGATGTTGCCGGAGGGAGCAAAGGTATCCTCGCTCATGCCGTTCATCAGGCTGTTGTCCAGGCAGTAATGCACGCCGTCATGATACCAGGCGTCGGCCTTGGCGTCCTTGAAAGCGGCGATGGGGCAGTCATCGCCCTTCTCGCACTTGTCATAAGCGGGCTTCTCGGGAGTGGGCTCGGGAGTAGGCTCGGGAGCAGGCTCAGCAGCCTTGACGGTAAAATCGCACTTCGCCTCGCTGCCCAACGCATTGCCGTTGTTAGCCTTGATATCAGCGCCGATGACCAGAGTATAATCGCCCTCGGCAGCGGTGAATTTTACCGCATAGTTATGATTTTCACTGCCTTCGACGATAGCGATCTCAGCCTCGATCGCGTTGCCTTCAGCATCGAGGACCTTGATGGCCTCTTTGTTGGCGTCAAAGTTTTTGTCCATGCCGCGATCAAAAGCGATCGTTACGGTTACTTCACCGGCAGCCAGCTCAGCGCCGGCCAGATCGGCATCGCCGGACTGAACGGATACTACGGACAGGGGGCTGTTGCCACCGCCGCCGCCGCTGCCATTGCCGCCCGCGGCGTATGCAGGTACGCACAACAGAGCCAGCAGCATGATGATCATACCGGCTGTCATCAGAAATCTCTTCATGTTCTTCTCTCCTTTTTTGATTTATTTTTTCTTGCGAGCAATTATTATGACCGCCGCTGCCACGACGGCTATAATCGGTATCACTGCCCAGGCGGGGAATCCCGAACCGGCAGCTTGCGCCTGATCTTCGGCTACGTCCGCTTCTTCATCGGCCTCAATAAGAGCGTCAGCCGGTTTTTCTTCCTGCTGCTCAGTATCAGGTTCTTCCTTTTCCGGCTCAGAAACAGCCTCGGCATTATCTTTTTCTTTTTCGGATTCCGCTTCAGTCTGATCAGAAGCGGGCTGTTCTTTTTCTGTCACCGTCTCGGTGGAAGCGGGCTGCGGCTCCGCTGCCGGCTGAGGCGCGGGTTCAGGGGCAGGCTGCGGCTCTGCCGCTTTAGTGGTAAAACTCAGATAGACCGGATCGCCCAAAGAAACGCCGCTTTTGGAAGTCAGCGCGCCGCTGATGGTAAGGGTATACGTCGTAGCGGGAGACAGCCCATAGGCCTCTACGGTGATGATGCGCTTGATATCCGGATCCACCTGATCGTCGCCCATGATCACGGACACAGGAATGCTGGCACCGTCGGCAGAGGTCAGGCTGAAGCAGCCGCTGTTGTTATCGCGCACCGCCATGTTCACGACGTTCTTGGTAAAGGTCAGCGTTATACTGACGTCGGTCGCCACGTCGGTGCTCCCGTTCGGCAGGGAGCTGTAGTCCAGCAGCAGCGGTTTGTCAGAACCGCCGCCGGATCCGTCCCCGTTGCCTCCCTCCGCCCAGGCAGTACCGGTCGTCAGGAGGATCATCAGCAGCACCATCACGATAAATAATATAGTATGCTTGAACTTCATTGGCAACCGCCTTTCATACACTCGAAGCCGTCCCTGTTCCATCTGCGGTAGCGACAGTTGTAACAGGTCACGTCGTCATCATAGAAACACTCTTCTTCATAATCCCGGCTAAAGAAGGAGCATTTTGCGGCATTATGAGACGCCGTTTCCTCGGCGCTGTCGCCTAAAACAAAATAAGCTCTGCCGTTCTCGTAAACGAAACCGTTCATTTGCCATCCTTTGGTGACTTCTTTTTGGGCCGCGGGATCCAGAACCCATCCTTGCGATCGGCAGGCAGGGTGATCAAATCATCCAGCAGCACGGCTTTGGTCTGCTCGTCGAAGCGGACCAACTCGTCCGGAGCTGCCGTTTCTCCGTCGTCATTAATCAACCGCGCTACATGATAGCGCCGGCAGAACTCAGCCGCCGTCATGATCTCCCCCGGATTCTCCGGCCGGATCTTTCCTTTGATGCGGCCGTCGTTACCGGTGAGGCGCAGGCCTACGCCGGCCAGAGCCCCGATGACCCCGTCGCCGCTGCCGCCGTGTTCTGACAGGAAGACCCGTCCCGGATAACAGGCAGCGGCCGCATAGGCATCGTCCTTGGTCAGCACTTCGTTCTGGGCGCGGCGTCCGAACTCCGACAGGCCCTCCGCAGCTTCGCCGCAGCGGAACACACAAAGGCCGGGATCGGACGAGGGAGCACAGTTGGCCTCAAGATAAGCACCGGCCAATTTCAGCAGGGATGGAAGATCGTTGGTCTCGGCGGAGCAGCACATGGAGCTGTTGTGGGAAGTATAGGCTATGCGGTCGCTGATCAGCAGCTGATGCCGGGTAACGAAACCTGCTCGCCCCAGCCCTGCCTTTTCCATAGCTGCACAGATATTCTCCAGCAGCTCGCCAGTGCCTATACTGTCCAAATCGTCCGTATCGTCGATGCAGATCAGGATTTTTTCCGTGGCAGTATCTGTCATGAGCTCACTCCATTCCGCCGCCGGTCTTGGCCGCGCGCATCTCGTCCCCTTCCAGGATGGCCTCTACCGTGTCGTCGCTGATCTGATAATCATAAAACTCAGCGTAATAATCCTTCAACTCCTGCGAAAAATCGATATCGAAATGATCCGGATAGAGCAGCTCGGCCAGCCAAAGCAAAGCCAGCGGCGTTTCCGTGCTGGTTGGATGCCCCATGCGGGAAGTGCCGATAGGAATCTGATAGACCCTGCCTGCTTCCACACAGTCCAGGCCGGACCATTTCTCGTCGCTCATGATGTAGTCGTCCACGCCTGCTTCGTTGCAGATGATCAGATCCGGTTCCCATACATAGATCTGTTCCAAAGTGGTATAGGCTTTGTCCCCGTCCAGAGTCAGTCCGCCGGAGGTCAAAGAAACGTTCTCCGCACCGGTCAGGGCGATCCATTCAGCGCAGATGCTGCCCTCATAATCTGTTCGCACCGCTTCGTTGACCGAATGATAGATGCGGGGCTTTTCGGAGTCCGGGATATCCCGGCAGCCCTCCTCCACCCGGGACATGATACTGTTTGCCCAGTCGATATAGCGGGCGGCCTCTTCTTCCGTGCCCAGAGCGGCGCCGATCACGGCCACGGCGTCCAGCTGCTCGTCCAGGGTCTCGTAACCGACGACCACATAGGGGATGCCGATGGCGTCGAGCTTGGCCCTTTGATCCGCATCTTCGTAGGTCCCCTGATTGACGAAGATCACGTCCGCCCCGTGCTCCAGGATCGTTTCCGCGTTGATCGAGCCGCTGTTCTTGACAACGGTCAAGTCGGAGATGCCGGGACATATGCTGTTCAGCAGAGCGCTGCGGGTCATATTATTGCAGCCGGTAGTGACCCGGTCGCCGTAACCGAACAACACTATCATGGAACCGGAAAAGGGGCAGACACAGGAGATGTTATCTATTTCCTGCGGCAGACTCACCGGGCGGCCAACGCTGTCAGTCACGGTACGGTCAGCGTCCTCTCCCGCTGGAGCAGAGCAAGCGGCAAACATTAAGGCCAGTAAAACGGTGACAAGAAAGGACCAAAACAGTTTTTTCATAAAGCTACCTTACTTTTTTATAAAGGATTCTTTACTATCAGACTACGTGCTCCGCCTGCCGTAGCGACCTCCGCCTCCACCCCGAAATAACGGGCGGCATTCTCGGCAGTGATGACCTCTGAAGGAGTGCCCAGGGCCTCTATACGTCCGTTATCCATCACAGCGGCACAAACGTTGAGGCCGGCAGATTCGAAATAAAAAGCGTGATTTGGTGCGTGAGTGGCCATGACCACGGTTGCCAGGCCTTCGGCATTCAGTTCCGCTACCCGCTGCAAAAACAGCATTTCGTTGCGGAAATCCAGATAAACGGTAGGCTCGTCCATCAAGATGATTTCCGCACGCTGGCACAGTGCACGGGCCAGCAGGACCAGGCGTATCTCGCCGCCGGAAAGACTGCTGTAAGCCTGATCGCGGAAACCGTATACTCCGGCCTGTTTCATGGCTTCTTCGCAGGCCGCTTCATCTTCCGGCTTGGGCGAACCGAAGGCAGATGCGTAAGCCAGCCGACCCATCAGGACCATTTCCCGCACGGTATAGGGGAAGGTGACGCCGTGGATCTGGGGCAGATAAGAGATATGGCGCGCTATTTCATGCCGCCGGTATTTTTGCAACGGCCGCTCCATCAAATATACGCTTCCTGAGGAAGGGGCAAGCGTACCCATGAGACAATCCAGCAAAGTGGTCTTGCCGCTGCCGTTGCGCCCCATCAGGCAGACCAGGCTCCCCTGCTCTACGCCCAGACTCACATGATCCAGAGCCAGGCCCTTACCGTAGGAAAAGCTGATA
>CAMZIS010000088.1 GCA_947307285.1 uncultured Peptococcaceae bacterium
GCGCCTCCTCCGGCAGCGCCTGCACCTCCGGCTCCCTGGACCCCAGCCACGTGCTGCTGGCCATCGGCCGTCCCCATGAGGTGGCCCACGGCTCCCTGCGCCTGTCCCTGTGCGAATACAACACCGAAGAAGAGATCGACTACACCATCAAGGCCGTCACCGACGTGGTGGAATACCTGCGCAACATGTCCCCGGTGTGGCGGGATATGGTCGAAGGCAAAAAACAATTCATTTTGAAGTGAGGTAAAATAAAATGGCACTTTACAGCGAAAAAGTCATGGATCATTTCCGCAATCCCCGCAACGTGGGCGTCATCGAGAACGCGGACGGCGTGGGCGAAGTGGGCAACGCCAAATGCGGCGACATCATGAAGATATATCTCAAGATCAAGGACGATATCATCGAAGACGTGAAGTTCGAGACCTTCGGCTGCGGCAGCGCCATCGCTTCCAGCTCCATGGCCACCGAGCTGATCAAGGGCAAGCCCGTGTCCGAGGCGCTGGAGCTGACCAACAAGGCCGTGGCCGAGGCTCTGGACGGCCTGCCCGCGGTGAAGATGCACTGTTCCGTCCTGGCGGAGGAAGCCATCAAAGCAGCCCTCAAGGACTATTACGACAAAAACGGCATCGAATACGACAAGAGCCTGTTCCCCGACTGCTCGGACTGCGAGCATTGCGGCCTGTAAGGAAGGGTCAGAAATGGCCGGAGGTGACAGCCGATGATGATCTCTACCCGCGGCCGCTACGCCCTCAGGGTCCTGGCTGATCTGGCTGACAACAGGAGCGACGACTATATCCCCCTCAAGGATATCGTGCAGCGCCAGCAGATATCCCAGAAATATCTGGAAAGCATCATGACCTCCCTCTCCAAGGCCGGACTGGTGGACAGCGTCCACGGCAAGGGCGGCGGCTACCGCCTGAACCGGGAGCCGGCCGACTATACCCTGGGCGAGATCCTGCGGCTGACGGAAAGCAACCTGACGCCGGTGGCCTGCCTGAGCCACGACGCCAAGCCCTGCGACCGGGCCTGCGAATGCAGCATGCTGCCGGTGTGGACCAAGCTGGATACGGTGGTCAACGAATATCTGGACAGCGTCACTCTGGAAGACGTCAGGAACCAGATGCGGGAAACGAAAAAAGAACACTGAGCTATGATAAGCTTGAAAAAAGGAGACCCGAGGGTCTCCTTTTTGTATGTCCGTTTCTGCCGAAGACGCGCCTTCACAGCAGGCGGACGCGGTTGCGGCTGCTTTCGATGACGCCTTCCCGCCGCAGCTTCCCGATCTCCGCGGACAGGCCGCTGCGCTCCACCTCCAGATAATCGGCCAGCTCCTGCCTGTCGTAGGGGATCTCAAAGCTGTCGGAGCCGGCCTGTTTGGCCTGGCTCAGCAAAAAGGCCATCAGCTTGTCTCTGGTGGTACGCTGGGAGGTTATCTCCATTTTCTGATTGAACAGCAGGTTCTTGGTGGCCATGAGCTTCAGCAGGTTGAAGATGACGCGGCTGTGAAACTGGCAGGCGCTGGAGCAGGTGCGGGTCACCCGCTGGGCGTCGAGGAGCAGCGCCGCCCCCTCCTCCGCCGCGGTCACGTCCACCGGCAGCGTCTCCACGCCGGCGCAGGCGAAGGATTCGCCGAAGATGCCGCCCGGCTCCACTGTCCCCACGATGCTGCGGTTGCCGTAATAATCCACCCGGGCGATCTGCACCGAGCCGCTGAGCACGATGCCGAGGTAACGGGCGGGACTGCCCTCCGCCAGCACGGTGCGGCCTTTTTCAAAGGGCAGCAGCACGGCCCCCAGGCAGGTCAGCATGGCTCCCACGCTTTCCTCTTCTATGTCTTCGAACAGCTGACAGCGGCGCAGCACGGGCAGGTATTCTTTCATTGCCGTTCATCTCCCATATACAGGCTTTGCCAGGGCAAAGCTGTTTTTTTATGAAAAAATCAAAAAAGCTCCGTTTTGTTGAAAAATCAACATACTTCCCGACTAAATCATAATAGAATCTAACCGTAAAAGCAAGAGCGACGCTGAAAACACGAGTTGAAAATACAGGGAGGGATCTCCATGCTGAGAAAGATCATCCGTATCGACGAAGAAAAATGCAACGGCTGCGGGGCCTGCGCCGCCGCCTGTCACGAAGGAGCCATCGCCATGGTCGACGGTAAAGCCCGGCTCATGCGGGAGGAGTATTGCGACGGTCTGGGCGACTGTCTGCCCGCCTGCCCCGCGGGGGCCATCAGCTTCGAGGAGCGGGAAGCCGCCGCCTACGATAAAGCGGCGGTAGAGGCCGCGGCCCGCAGGAAGCAGGCCGGCGCTTTCTCCGGTTGTCCCGGCTCCATGCAGCGCGTCATCGAACGACCGGCTGCGCCTTCCCCGGCCCGGACGGAAGCCGCTGTCAGCGAGCTGCGTCAATGGCCGGTCCAAATCAAGCTAGCCGCCGAAAACGCCGCCTATTTCGACGGCTGTGACCTGCTGATCGCCGCCGACTGCACGGCCTACGCCTACGCCGCCTTCCATCAGGATTTCATCCGCGGCCGGGTGACCCTCATCGGCTGCCCCAAGCTGGACGCGGTGGATTACAGCGAAAAGCTGGGCCGCATCATCGCGAACAACGACGTCCGCTCCCTGACCATCGTCCGCATGGAGGTCCCCTGCTGCGGCGGCATCGAGAACGCGGCCAAAAAAGCGCTCAAAGCAAGCGGCAAGTTCATCCCCTGGCAGGTGGTGACCATTTCCACCGACGGCCGGGTACTGTAAAAACGGGATAATAATAAGGAGGACGCTAAAATGGATAACAAGATGTTTTGCTTCCAGTGTGAACAGACCGCGGGCGGCAAAGGCTGCCAGGGCATGGCCGGAGTCTGCGGCAAAAAGGCCGAAGTAGCCGCCGCCCAGGACCGGCTCACCGGCGCCCTGATCGGCCTGGCCCGGGCCGTGGAAGGCAATGAGGACAAGGCCACGGCCGAAACCGACCGCCTGATGCTGGAGGGCCTGTTCACCACCGTGACCAACGTCAGCTTCAACGAAGAGACCGTGGAGGCGCTGACCGCCCGCGTACAGGCGGAAAAGCAGCGGCTGATCCCCCTGTGCGACAGCTGCGTGAGCGTTTGCGGCCGCAACGACGACTACGACATGAACAGGCTGTGGCAGGCGGACGAGGATCAGCGTTCTTTGAAGTCCCTCATCCTCTTCGGTCTGCGCGGCATGGCCGCCTACGCCTACCACGCGTCCGTGCTGGGCCTGAGCGACCCCGAGGTCAACGCCTTTTTCTACGAGGGCCTGCGGACCGTGGGCTGGAATGATCCCGGCGTGAACGATCTGCTGCCCTGCGTGCTCAAGGTGGGCGAGATCAACCTCAAAGCCATGGCCCTGCTGGATCAGGCCAACACCGGCGCCTTCGGCCAGCCCGAGCCCACGGAGGTTTCCCTCAAGGTGGAAAAAGGCCCCTTCATCGTCATCACCGGCCACGACCTTTATGACCTGAAGCGTCTGCTGGAGCAGACCGAGGGCAAGGGCGTCAACGTTTACACCCACGGCGAGATGCTGCCCGCCCACGCCTATCCGGAGCTGAAGAGATTCAGTCATCTCAAGGGCAATTTCGGCACCGCCTGGCAGAACCAGCAGAAGGAATTCGCCGCCCTTCCCGCCCCCATCCTCTACACCACCAACTGCCTGATGCCCCCTAAACCCACTTACGCGGATCGGGTCTTTTCCACGGAAGTGGTGTCCTACCCCGGCGTCACCCATATCGGTGCGGACAAGGATTTCACCCCGGTGATCGAAAAAGCATTGGAGCTGGGCGGATATAGCGAAGATAAGCAGTTCGCCGGCATCAACGGCGGCAAAAAGCTGACCACCGGCTTCGGCCGCCACGCCGTGCTCTCCCACGCCGGCGAGGTAGTGGACGCGGTGAAGCAGGGCGCCATCAGGCACTTCTTCCTGGTAGCCGGCTGCGACGGCATGAAAGCGGGCCGCAGCTACTACACGGACTTCGTGAAGCAGACCCCGGCCGACAGCATCGTGCTGACCCTGGCCTGCGGCAAGTACCGCTTCAACGACCTGGATCTGGGCGAGATAGGCGGTCTGCCCCGCCTCATGGATATGGGCCAGTGCAACGACGCCTACAGCGCCATCCGGGTGGCGGTGGCCCTGGCCGAAGCCTTCGGCTGCGGCGTGAACGACCTGCCTCTGTCCATGGTGCTCTCCTGGTACGAGCAGAAGGCCGTGTGCATCCTCCTCACCCTGCTGCATCTGGGCATAAGGAACATCCTGCTCGGCCCCTCCCTGCCCGCCTTCATCTCCCCCAACGTCCTGAACGTGCTGGTGGAAAACTACAACATCGCGCCTATCAGCACCCCGGAGGAAGACCTGAAGAAACTCCTGGGCTGAACAAAACAGCCATGACAGACAGACAAAAGGCGAAGCGTGAGCTTCGCCTTTTGTGCAGCCAATAAATCTTCGGTCCCTGGGTCGACAGCGGACCGCCGGGGCAGGCCCCGGTCTTATTTTTGATGGCACTTATCGGCCATGGCGCAATGGGAACAACCGCAGCCGCAGGAGGAACGGCCGGCTTTTTTATCCCGCGCCAGGCGGCGGATGGTCATGACCACCACTACCGCCAGGACCAGTAATACTATGAATGTGCCTATAGTCATGACAGCATCTCCTTTCGGAGCAAAACTTACATCTTCACCGCGCCGCTTTCCAGACGGGTGGATTCCTTATAGGGCTTGAACAGCTGCCAGCAGATGGCCGCCAGCAGGATCAGGGCCACGATGAGCCAGAAGACGTTCACGCCGCCTACGAACAGCTTGCCCACCTGGAAGACGATGAGGGAGACCACGTAGGCGAAAACGCACATATAACCGATGGCAAAGGCCGTCCATTTGGGGTTGTTCATCTCACGCTTGATGGCGCCCATGGCGGCGAAGCAGGGAGCGCACAGCAGGTTGAACAGCATGAAGGCAAAGGCTGCCAGCTTGCCGTGGCCGCCGGAGAAGCGCTCGAAGTCCTGAGCCACGTTGTCCCAGATCTGGTCGCCGTTTTCTTCCAGCTCTTCCTCGCCTTCCTGATCGTCGTAGTTATACAGCACGCCGAAGGTGCCGACCACGTTTTCCTTGGCGATGAGGCCGGTCACCGTGGCTACAGTCGGCTTCCAGGAGCCGAAGCCCTGGGGCTTGAAGATGACGGAAACGGGCTGGGCGATGGCGGCCAGGATGGAATCGTCGGAGGGGTTGACCTCGTCAGTGGTGATGCCCATGCGGTCGGCCACCTGCTGCACGTATTCCTCGGTGACCAGGCTCTCGTCCTCATATAGGGCGTCCACCATGCCGAAGTGGCCGCCCACGGTGCCGAAGCCCTGGAGGAACCAGAGCACGATGGTGGACAGGACGATGATGGTGCCGGCCTTCTTGATGAAGGACCAGCCCCGCTCCCACATGGCCCGCAGCACGTTGCCTGCGGTAGGCGCGTGATAGGCCGGCAGCTCCATGACGAAGGGCGCCGGGTCGCCGGCAAACAGCTTGGTCTTTTTCAGCATAATGCCGGAGATCACGATGGCGGCCACGCCGATGAAATAGGCGG
>CAMZIS010000089.1 GCA_947307285.1 uncultured Peptococcaceae bacterium
AACGCAGCCTTTTGGGTATCGGCGTCAGCTTTGCGATAGGCGTTTATCAAGGTCTTTTCCGCCGCGGTCAGTTTGATCTCATCGCTCTTTTTAGAGCTGGTCGAGGAGCCTTTGGCGGATGTGGTTGAGCTGCTCTTTTTCGCGGCGTCAAGCAGAGATTTCTGAGTAACTCCCGTCGCCTTGGCTATGGCTTTGAGTGCTGCCTGGCTAAGTTGCTTTTCACCGCGTTCGGCTTTGCCGATATCAGAAGCGCTGACGCCGTCGACCAACGCAGCCAGAGCAGCCTGGCTCAGACCAGCTGCGGTGCGGGCTTCTTTGATCAACGTGCCGACTTTCTTGGCAGCCATCCTGCTCCCTCCTTACCGGTTGGACAGCAGGGCCTGCAGCAGTGCAGTGCCGTTGATCATATTGTCGGACTCGGCCGGAGCGGCGGTCTGGGTAGGCTTTCTGCCGAAAAGGGCGCTCAGCAGGCCGCCGCTCTGGGGTTTCTGCTGGACCTGAGGCTGGGAGCCGCCCAGCAGGGACATGAGCTCTTTCATATCAAGACCGTCGCTCAGATCGATCTGAGAAGCGGCGGCAGCGCTGGCGGTCTGAGTCGCGGCGGCGCTCGCGGCGGCGTTCGCGGCGGCGCTGGCAGTGTTGGCGGAGGCGTTGGTGGCAGCAGACAGGCCGCTGAGCATGGCCGGGGTGATGCTGCTCAGGGCGCTCAAAACTTCCTGCTGGCTCATACCGGTCTGGTTAGCCAGATCATCCAGGCTGGCCTGGGAATTGTTGCCCAGGATGTGGGCCAGGATCTTGCCGCCGTCCACGGTATCGGCTTCAGCGATCTGCTGCGACACGGGCTTGTTGTTGGTGTGCTGAGTCAGAGCGGAGAGCAGGGAAGAGGCGCCCGCCTGGCTGGAAGCGTTTTTGGTCATGAACTTCAGCAGCAGCGGGATAGCCAAGGGCAGAAGCTTTCTGAGCTGTTTCGCGCCAAGGCCGGTCTTTTGAGACATGGTGTTGATGGAATTGTCGGTCATCATGGATTTTAAAAGGATGCTAAGCAGATTCATGGGTAAACCTCCTGTATGTATACTACTGATTGTATTCTACTACATATATCCCGTAATTGCATCATTTCTTTTCAAAAATGTGAAAAAAAAGTGTATTTATCACGTTTCCCGGATATGTGCAGATAAAAAAGGCGGCACGATGCAAATCGTGCCGTTAAAAACAGTTTGATGGGTAAACAAATCGTTGAAACAACTATTTTTTCAGCTCATTCCAGGCGGTCTCGATGACAGCGTCGATATCCAGGTCCCGGCTCTGTCCACCCTTTATGCCATAGATCAGATATTCGATATTGCCGTCGGCTCCGGTGATGGGAGAATGGTCCAGGCCGGCGACGGCCAAACCGATGCTGCCGAAAAAATCAATGATCTTTTCGATAACGCGGCGATGCACGTCAGGGTCGCGCACGATACCGCCTTTTCCCACGGCCTCGCGTCCCGCTTCGAATTGGGGCTTGATCAGGCAGGCGACTTCTCCGCCTCTTTTCAGATGATGCTCCACCGCGGCGGGCAGCGCCAAGGTAAGAGAGATAAAAGAAACGTCTGCCACCAGCATATCAACTTCGTCGTCTATCAAAGACCTATCCAGCAGCCGGGCGTTGGTCTTTTCCAACGTTACCACACGTGGATCAGAACGCAGCTTCCAAGCCAGTTGATTGGTGCCCACGTCAACTGCGTAGACTTTGGCTGCGCCGTTTTGGAGACAACAATCCGTAAAACCGCCGGTAGACGAACCGATGTCGATTATCTTTTTGTTCGTCAGATCAAGACCGAAAACGGATATGGCCCGCTCCAGCTTCAAACCGCCGCGGGAAACATAGGGCAGCTTTTGCCCCAGTAAACGGATAACGCAGTCTTCTTTTACGGCTGCGCCGGCCTTGTCGATTTTTACCTCGTCTACCAGCACTTCCCCAGCCATTATGGCTGCACGTGCCTGTTCGCGTGAGGGGAAAAGGCCGCGTTCGACCAGCAGCAGATCAAGACGGGTCTTATTCTTCATCAGTCAGCAGCCTTTCCGCAGCGCGCATCACGCCCTCTTTATCCAGTCCGTATTCGTGCAGCATATCCTCACGGCAGCCGTGGGGCAGGAAACTGTCCGGCAAAGACAAAGACACGACGCGGCAGTCTTCATTGCCGAGGACAGCACGGCAGGCCTCTCCGAAGCCCCCGGCGGCAACGTTTTCTTCGATTGTGATAATGCGTCCGCTGCATTTTTTTGCGCAGTCCCGAAGCAATTCGGCATCCAGGGGAGCTGCAAAACGAGCATCAACGACCCGGACCGCCATCCCTTTCCTGGCCAGTTCTTCCGCTGCTTCCAGGGCCGGGGCCAACATCACGCCCAAGGCTACGACCGCCATAGCGCCGCCTTCCCGCAGAATAACGCCACGGCCTTGCTCGACAGCCGGATGGGGATGCCCGCTGAGCGAAAAGGCGGAGGAGCGGGGCCAACGCAGAGCGCAGGGCTCATCCTGTGAAAACGCATAATCCAGCATGAGTTTCTGCTCTTCTTCGTCAGACGGACAAAGCAACGTCAACCCGGGCATGGTACGGAAATAGGAAACGTCAAACTCGCCCTGATGGCTGGATCCGTCAGAGCCCACTATGCCGGCGCGGTCGGCTACGATGACGACCGGCAGCTTTTGCAGGCAGATGTCTTCCAGCAGCTGATCGTAGGCCCGCTGCAAGAAGGTGGAGTAGACGGCCAGCACGGGGCGCATGCCGCCCAAAGCCAGACCGGCGGCCAGACCGGCAGCGTGTTGTTCTGTGATACCGGTATCATAAAAACGCTCAGGGAAGCGTTTGGCAAATTGCTGCAGGCCCGTGCCTTCTGTCATGGCTGCGCTGATAGCGCAAATGCGCGGGTCATTCTCAGCTAATTGGCAAATGCGCTCACCGAAAGAAGCGGTGAAAGAACGCTTGCCGTTCACTTTGGGCGAACCGTCGCCGATATTGAAAGGTACGGCGCCATGCCATTTGTCGGGCTGAGTCTGAGCAGGACCGTAGCCTTTACCCTTAACGGTACGCAGGTGCAGCAGCACCGGCTTGTTCATCTCAACCGCCTGCTGCAGCAGGTCGATGATCGTCGGTATATCGTGACCGTCGATGGGGCCCAGATAGACGAAGCCGATCTCTTCAAAGAAAATGCCGCCGGGCACCAGCATCTTCTTTAAGGCGGATTTGCTGCGGCTGATGAATCGGTACAGGGGACGTCCCACTACGGGAAGGCTTTCCACGACTTTGCGGGTACTGTCCTTGGCTCTGTTGTAACTGCGGCCGGAACGCAGACGGGACAGACGGCGGGATAAGGCCCCTACATTGCCGTTGATACTCATTTCGTTGTCATTGAGCACTACGATCATGGGCTCGCCGCTGTCGCCGGCCTGATTCATGGCTTCGAAAGCCATGCCGCCGGTGAGCGCACCGTCGCCTATTACTGTGGCCACACGGTAGGATCCGCCGTTCAAACGCCGCGCCGAAGCCAGGCCCAAAGCAAGGGACAGCGAGTCGCTGGCATGACCGCTGGTGTACACGTCATACTCGCTCTCATCCCGATTGCAAAAGCCGCTGATGCCGCCGTTTTGTCGCAGGGTCGCGAACTGCTCGCGCCGGCCAGTGATGATTTTATGCGTATAGCATTGATGACCCACGTCGAAGATAAGTTTATCCGCAGGTGTATCCAGCACATAGTGCAGGGCCAGAGTAAGCTCGACCGCACCTAAGCTGGCGGCCAGATGGCCTCCGGTTTCGGCTACGGTCTCGATGATGTATTCCCTTATCTCACCGGCCAGCTGATCCAGCTCGTCCAGGTTAAGCCGTCTGAGATCGGCAGGGGAGTCAATAGTAGGTAACAGGCGCAAAATGTTCCTCCGTTACAGCAGGAAATCCTGGAAAAGTATGATCTCGCCGTCGTCCATATAGACCTCGGCTACCAGCAGGCTTGATTCCTTTTCCCCGCCATGTTCTGCAAACCACTGTTTGGCTACGGCAGCGATCTGGTAGCGTTTGTTATCAGTGATGGATGTAGCAGGGAAGAAATAGTTATGCACATCCCTTGATTTCACTTCCACAAAGTAGATCACGCCGTCCAGCTCGGCCACTATGTCTATCTCGCCGTGGCGGGTGGTGTAATTGCGGTCCAGGATATGATAGCCGCGACGCAGCAGCTCAGCCGTGGCCATGTCTTCGCCTTTATAGCCTTTGGCCCGGGGCGAGTTTTCATTAACGAACAGGCCGACTTTCTTTTCCGGTTTTTTTGATGCTGTTGTGTCGTCGCTGTTTTTTTTGCGTCCGAATAGTTTCATACTGCACCTCTTCGTCAGTATTTGAAAGTAAGTCTATGAATCGGGCTGGGGCCCAGGCGGCGCAGCGCCTCTTTGTGATCTGCCGTGGGGTAGCCCTTGTGTTTGGCAAAACCGTAACCAGGATAGATTGCGTCGTATTCGACCATCAGCCGGTCACGGGCAGTTTTTGCCAATACGCTGGCTGCGGCGATGCTCACACTGCGGGCGTCTCCCTTTATCAGTCCCTGCTGCGGCAGATCGACTCCGTCCAGATCCATGCCGTCTACCAACAAGTAAGCGGCGGCGGGATCCAGAGCTTTTACTGCCTGACGCATACCCAGCTTGGTGGCTTGCAAAATGTTTATCTTGTCGATGACGCGGTGGTCTATCATGGTGACGTTCCAGGCCACCGCCTGCTCTTTGATGACAGGTTCCAGCGTCAGCCGCTGTTTTTCACTGAGCTTCTTGCTGTCGTTCAATCCCAGTATACGGGCGTCTGGCGGCAGAATTACGGCAGCTACGGCCACCGGCCCGGCCAAAGGTCCGCGGCCGGCCTCATCTACGCCGGCTATCATAAACACGCCGTCCTGATGCAGCTGTTCCTCTATCTGGCTCATTCGCTGCCAGCGTTGTTCCAGAGTCTCGCGCGCAGCCATCATGATTCTCCTTTGGGCGGCTGTTCCAGGGTGATGCGGCCCAACCGTCCGGCGCGGTATTCCTGCAGCAGCAGCAGGGCGGCGTCCTCATCTCTCACTTTGCCCTGGGCGCCCAGCAGGCCGCGGGCGCGGGCAACTGCCGTCAGCATTGCTTCTCCGCAGTCCGGCAACTCGTCAAGCTTGTAACGATCCAACAGCGCTTGCGGAGCCAGGCGGAAAAGCTGCTCGGCGAATTGACAGGCTACCTGATAGACCGGAAAAACATTGTCAGCAATGCATCCGCATACAGCCAGCTTATAAGCCGTGTCATAATCGGCGAAACGTGGCCACAGCAGACCGGGTGTATCCAGTAATTCTATATTAGCTTTGGTCTTGACCCATTGACGGCCCCGGGTAACGCCGGGCTTGTTGCCGGTCTTGGCCGACGCACTGTACGACAGAGCGTTTATTACCGTAGATTTTCCGCAGTTGGGTACGCCGACTACCATGGCGCGGACCGGTCTTTGCAGCCGA
>CAMZIS010000090.1 GCA_947307285.1 uncultured Peptococcaceae bacterium
GGAAAATGAGACTTTGCCCCCGCTTTCGATCGATACGGATAAGCTTGCTGTAGCGGAAGCTGCAGTGGGCCGCGGCGTTTCAATAATCAACGATACATCCGGCGATCTGGAATCAGGCTGCTTTGAGCTGGCGGCAGCGAAAGAACTGCCTTTGATAGTAATGCACAGGCAGCGGGAAAAAGCGGAGCAGGACATCGTTTCGGAAGTAGAAGCATTCTTTGAGTCCTCTTTGGCTAAAGCACACAGCTCTGGATTGCCCGAGCGGCTGCTCATATTTGATCCCGGACTCGGCTTTAACAAAAACATAGACGAAAACTTTGAGTTAATTGACGCTGTTCCGCGTCTGGCTCGCCTGGGACGGCCTTTGCTGATCGGTTATTCTCACAAGCGTTTTGCGGCCTCTCTCGCTGACGAACGCCCCGGCTGCGCACCTAAGGGCAATGCGATTTTGGCCCGTAGAGTCACCGATTTAGGTGCGGACATCGTTCGCGTCCATGACGTAAAAGAATTTCTGGAGAGTATTGAGAATGGATAAGATAGTTTTACCGCGTATCGAAGTTATGGCCTGCCACGGCGTTGAGGAATGGGAAAGGAAAACGCCGCAGCCTTTTGTTATCAGCGTTAAGATGAGCCTGGATCTGCGGTCGGCCGCTGACAGCGACAATATAGAGAACACTGTTCATTACGGGGAATTGTATTCCGCCATCAAAAACCTCGCAGAAAACAACAGCTTTGCTTTGATTGAGACCTTGGCGCAGAAAGTAGCCGATCATTGTCTGACGGATGAACGAGTACAGAAGGTTCGCGTCGCAGTTGAAAAAACTCAAGCCAAATATGTCGATCTGACTTTTCCGGCGCGGGTCGTAGTGGAACGGAGCCGCCAATGAGTATAGCTTATCTTTCTTTAGGCAGCAATATGGGCGATCGCGGAGCAAATCTGCGTTTTGCTCTTAAATCCCTGTACGAGCGCGATGGGATACAGCCGCTACGAGGTTCGGCTATTTATGAAACTTCCGCCTGGGGGCCGGTAAAGCAGGATAACTTTTTGAACGCCTGTATCGAGCTGGAGACCAGTCTGCCTCCGGATGAACTGTTGACAGTTTGCCAGGAAATCGAGCTTGCCGCGGGAAGGACCAGGGAAGTCCGCTGGGGGCCGCGTACTTTGGATATCGATATCCTGCTTTACGATGATATCTCCGTTGCTACTCCGCGCCTGACCATCCCTCATCCGCGCATGAAAGACAGGATGTTCGTTTTGGTACCGCTTATGGAATTGGAAGAAACCGTACCAGTACTAGGTTCTCTGGCCGATCTGCTGGAATCCCTGCCGCCGCAGGGTCTGATCGTCCGTACCGATGAACAGTGGCAGGATTGAATAATGGGAAAAGGTATTGCAGACAAACGCATTTTCCTTTTGATAAATCCCAAGGCCGGCGGGGGAAAGACTGAAGCCTGGTGGGATGATCAGCGACGGCTGCTTGAGGAAAGCGGGATAGACTTTTTTTATGAGTTCACTTCCGGGCCTGCTTCAGCAGCCAGCCAAATTCGACGGGCAATATCGGAAAACGGCGCTGAAGCTTTGATGATCGTGGGCGGCGACGGCAGCCTGTATGATGCGATAAACGGTATTATCGAAGACGGGCAACTAATCAAACCCGGCCTGGTTTTCGGCGTGTGTCCTGTGGGAAGCGGATGTGATTTTGCCCGCTATATTTACGGCGGCCCGATGCATACACTGACGGATATTATCCGGCAGGGCAGGGTAGAAAAAGTCGATGTGGGTTGCTGCGAGCATGCAGGAACGAGCGGAACTCTAGAGCAGCATTATTTCATAAACAGCTTCGATATTGGAGCCGGAGCTGATACCTGCGCTGAAGTAAATGCCGGCAACGGACGGATAAAACGGGTGACACGCAGCGGTAAGCTTTCTTTCTTATTGACTGCCTTAAAGGTGCTGCTTACTTTTGACTATACGCATACTGTTATCGAAGCGGACGGTCAAGTTTATCAGGGTGAATTCATTATCGCCGGAGCTGCTAACGGCAGATATATCGGCGGCGGTATGATGATGTTTCCTGAAGCATTATTGGACGACGGGCTGCTTGATCTCCTGATGGTTGAGCGACGCAGTAAGTTGAAAATCTTGCGGGCGTTCCCGCTTATCTATTCCGGACGTCACCTCGACCAATCCGGTATTAAATACGTAAAAGCGGCCGCTATCAGCATAAAGACAGATCGCCCGATATTTATCGAATTGGACGGCGAAGTTCCCGGCTATACGGACGTATCATTATCTGTACTGCCTGGCGCGCTGCCATTGCTGCTCCCGGATAACGATTGATTATTTGTATTAGATATTCTTTTCAGCACAACATTCATAATGCTCACCGACAGCAAAAATGCAGGTCTTCCGCATGGAAGAGCCTGCATTTTCATATACTTAGCCGGAGGTGATAGAATGGATAATAATAACTCCGGGCGAGCCTACCAGCTGGAAATGCTGGATCAGGCCCTGCGGCAGCAGTGCCGAACAGTGCGCTGCTTTGAGTTGATGTTAGCCGCGGCGGCAAGGAGTGAAGAGAAACGTTCGCTCTCCGCCATGCAGCGGGAGGACCGCAGACATTACTATTTGCTGGAAGGTATCTTTGAGGAGATAGCCGGTCAGGCCTACCGTCCTCCGAAAGTGGCGGTCGCCATGCCACGTCAGTATATATCGATGCTGCAAGTGATGATAAGGAACAAGCTTGACGCTATAGATTTCTATGGAAAGCTGAATGAAACACTTGATTGTCTGAAACACAAAGAGTTGCTGGCGATCGTGATCAGTGATCAAAAGGAACAGACCCGCATATTGGCCGAGCTGTATAATAACAGCCTTTAGTCCGCAATGACCATATCCCCGGCCAGAACACGGTTAAGTCGGCCATTCTGCTCCAGCAGCAGATATCCCTCGTCATCAAGGCCGCGCACGATGCCGGTCTCTTTACCCTGCAAACCGGTTATACTGGCCTCTTCGTTGATCGCCAGAGCCATGTTTATCCATTTGTCCCGTATCAATGAAAAACTGTCTGCACACAAAAGATCGTAGTTTTCGCTTATGCGATCCAAAACAGCGGCGGCTACGGCGGATATATCCAAGGCCTTGCCGCCGTTGAGCTGGCGCAGGCAGGCGGCGACGTTTTGGAGTTCAGGCGGGAAATCCTGATTGTTGACGTTTACGCCTATGCCGACCACCAGCCAGTATACAGCCTCCATATCCGCCCGCATCTCGCAGCGGATGCCGACCAGTTTTTTATGTGCGGGGGACAGGATATCGTTCGGCCATTTGATATAGCAATCAAGGCCCAGTCCGCGTATGGCTTCAGCTACAGATACAGCAGATGTCAGTGTCAACAGCTGCGCTCGGTCGGGCAGCAGTGAAGGCCGCAGCAGCAGAGACATCCATAAACCGCCGCTTGCCGGGGAATACCATTCGCGTTCCAGACGTCCGCGTCCTGCTGTTTGTCTGCGGGCAATGGCAACGCTGTATTCCGGCAGTTCGTCACCACGACGACGCAGGTAGGCATTTGTGGAATCTATCTCATCAAAGGTCTCGATACGCCAGCGTTTGTCATACTTCAACTGCCGTACGATCTCAAAACCGGACAAGCCTGACGGAGCAGAGCTGAGGTGGTATCCGCGCTTAGGCAGGGCGTCGATAACGTATCCCTGTTCACGCAAAATACCAATGCGTTTAGCAACGGCGGCGCGGGTCACGCCTAAGGCTCTACTGATGCTTTCTCCGGAGATCCAGTCGTTTTCGTAGAGCATCTGCAGGATTTTTTCATTCATGACGCTACCTCCTTCCTGATTTTATGTCAGCTGAAGCGCTCCTGTCAATATCACTTGCTATTTATCTCATTTACAGCTATAATACCACTGACGCTAAGTTGAAAATGTTAAGGATGGGATGTGTTGTGTATGCTGGCCAAGATACATAGCTGCGCATTGAACGGGCTTGACGGCTACGGTTTGACTGTAGAAGTGGATGTCGGCATTGGGCTTTCAGCTTTTGAATTGGTCGGTCTGCCCGACGCATCAGTGCGGGAAAGCAGGGAACGCGTAAGAGCCGCGGTAAAAAACAGTGGCTTTGATTTTCCGCTTCGACGCATCACAGTGAATCTGGCACCGGCAGATATCCGTAAGGAAGGCCCGTCGCTGGACCTGCCAATAGCAGTGGGTATACTTGCCGCAACCCAACAGATCGACATCAACGAATACTTGCTTGAAAGCGCTTTTGTCGGCGAACTTGCCCTGGACGGCCTGGTGCGACCGATAAGCGGCGCGTTACCGATCGCCGATTATCTGTCTCACAGCAGCAGTTTAAAGCGACTTTTCCTGCCGGAGGACAATGCCGCCGAAGCTGCGATCGTGGATGGCTTAGAGATCATTCCGCTCCACGACCTGCACCAACTGACCCGTCATTTGGCCGGATCGTGCCTTATCGACCCGATCCACACAGACGTTAACACCTTGTTTCATGCCGATCGGGATAATAGCTCGCTTGATTTTTCTGAAGTCAGAGGACAAGATGCGGCCAAGAGAGCGCTGGAAGTCGCTGTTGCCGGCGGTCATAATGTGCTGATGATCGGATCGCCCGGTTCGGGAAAGACCATGCTTGCCCGGCGTCTTCCCACTATAATGCCTGAACTTTCCCTGATGGAAAGTATAGAATGCACAAAGATCTATTCGATCTCAGGTAATTTGCCGTCAGGTACCGGACTCCTTACGGAAAGGCCTTTCCGTTCGCCTCATCACGGCGCTTCTGCCGTCAGCATTATAGGCGGCGGCGTGGTGCCGCGCCCCGGTGAGATAACCCTGGCCTGTCACGGCGTACTGTTCCTGGACGAATTGCCTGAATTTCGGCGCGACGTCTTGGAGGCTCTGCGTCAGCCGCTGGAGGATCGGGTGGTAACTGTTTCCCGCGCTTCAGGTCGGGCTGATTTCCCTGCTGATTTCATGCTTGTAGCAGCTATGAATCCCTGCCCCTGCGGATTTTTCGGTGACGATCTGCGGGACTGCACGTGTACGCCTCTGCAGCGAAGACGCTACCTGTCCAAGCTGTCCGGCCCTTTGCTGGATCGGATCGACCTTCATATCCATGTGCCACGGGTAGAATATAAGGCTTTGGGCTCGACAACAAAAGAAGAAAGCTCTGATGATATAAAGCAGCGGATACTGGCAGCACGAGCGATACAAGCTGATCGCTTTTTTGGAAGCGATACCCTGGTAAACGCGCGAATGACCAGGCGAGAGCTGCAAAAATACTGCATTCTTGAGGCGGATGCCGAGCTTTTACTGCAAGAAGCTTTTCGCAATCTTAAAATGAGCGCCCGCGCCCATGATCGGGTGCTTAAAGTCAGCCGCACCATCGCCGATCTGGCCGGCTGCGAAAAAATACAGGCTGCTCATCTTGCCGAAGCCCTGCAATATCGCTCTTTGGACAGAGAA
>CAMZIS010000091.1 GCA_947307285.1 uncultured Peptococcaceae bacterium
TCACTAAACGCGGTACCGTCGCTGATGAGAAAAAAGGGGGCGCAGTCCCTTTGTCTGCGCCCCTGATGCTGCGTATTCATTTTTACGCCAGCCCTGGAGTGGGACGTCAGGGCTTTATTACACAAGACCCTGAGTCCGGCACAGACGGGCGTATTCCCCGTCCCGGGCCAGCAGCTCCTCCGGCGTGCCCAGCTCGATGATGCGGCCCTCCTCCACCACGGCGATGCGGTCCGCATCGGCCACCGTGGACAGGCGGTGGGCGATGACCACGGCGGTGCGGCCCTGGGCCAGCCGGTCAAAGGATTCCTGGATGTGGGACTCGGTGACGCTGTCCAGAGCCGAGGTGGCCTCGTCCAGGATGAGCAGGGGCGGGTCCTTGAGGAAGATGCGGGCGATGGCCACCCGCTGCTTCTGGCCGCCGGACAGCAGCACGCCCCGCTCGCCCACCCAGGTATCGAAGCCGGCGGGCATGGCCATTATGTCGTCGTAGATCTCCGCCCGCCGGGCCGCCTCCTCCACCTCGGCGTCGCCGGCGTCGGGCCGGCCGTAGCGGATGTTTTCGCGGACGGTGTCGGCAAAGAGGAACACGTCCTGCTGCACCACGCCGATGTTGCTGCGCAATGAGCGCTGGCTGATCTTACGCACGTCCAGCCCGTCCAGGAGGATGCGGCCGGAGGTCACGTCGTAAAAGCGGGGGATGAGCTGGCACAGGGTGCTCTTGCCCCCGCCGGAGGAGCCCACCACGCCCAGGGTCTCCCCCGGGGCCACGGTGAGGCTGACCCCGTGCAGCACCTCGTCTTCGCCGTTGTAGGCGAAATGCACGTCCTCCAGTTTTATCTCGCCCTTCACGTCGGTGAGCTCCACCGCGTCGGGCGCGTCCTTCATCTCCGGCTCGGTGCGCATGATCTCCAGGAAGCGGGAGAGCCCGGCCGCGCCGTTGGCAAAGGTCTCGGCGAAATTGCCCAGCTTGCGGATGGGGGAGATGAAGGCGGTGACGTAAAGCGAAAAGGTGATCAGGTCCACGTAGTCCATGCGGTCCTTCATGATGAGGTAGCCGCCGGCGCCGATCACGGCCACGGTGAGGATGGAGGTGAAGAACTCCAAGGTGGCGGAAAAGAGGCCCATCTCCTTATAGAAGCTGGCCTTTGAGGTCTTGAAATCGTCGTTGGAACGGTTGAATTTGCCGATCTCGTCCCCTTCGTTGGCAAAGGCCTTGGCCGTACGCATGCCGGAGATGCTGGATTCGATCTGGGCGTTGATGCCGGCCTGCCGCGCCTTGACCTCGATGGAGGCCCGGCCCATGCTGCGGCGGCGGTACATCAGCAGCAAGATCCCCAAAGGCAGGATGAGGGTGACGATGAGGGCCAGCCGCCATTCGATGCGGTACATGACGATCAACGCGCCGATGATGGTCACCGTGGCCAGGAACAGGTCCTCCGGCCCGTGATGGGCCAGCTCGGTCACGTCGAACAGGTCCGTGGTCAGTCGGCTCATCAGGCGGCCGGTGCGGTTGCGGTCGTAAAAGCTGAAGGACAGCTCGTTCAGATGGGCGAACAGGTCCCGCCGGATGTCCGCCTCCACCCGGATGCCGAAGGTGTGGCCCCAGTAGGAGATGACGAACAGCAGCAGCGAGCGGAGCACGTAGGCCGCCACCATGATGGCCACCACGGTGAAAAAGGCATGGAAGGCCCGCTCCGGCAGGAGCTGATGCATGGCGTAGCGGCTGGCCAGGGGGAAGCCCAGGTCCACCAGAGCCACCAGCAGGGCGCAGAACATATCCAGCAAAAACAGCCCCAGGTGCGGTTTGAAATAGGAAAGGAAGATCGACAGGGCCGACCTGTCGCGGAAATCGGAAGCAGTCACGTTCAGATGCCTTTCTTTCGGGCGGGCGGCGCGCCCGCGGAGCTACGTTATCTCGATCTCAGTATATCATACCCGGACCGGTTAGGCAAAAGAGCGGCCGCCGCGATTTTTTGCATGGAAAAGGGGCCCGGGAGCGACGAAAAAACTATGGAAAAAAGCGCTGTTAGGTGTTATAATGTAAACGGAACAGTTTGCATTTGCTGTCGCAGGCATGAAACATATCATATTTTTAAGAAAGGAAGGCGATCCCATGTCGCAGCGGATCTTACTTTTAGAGGGTACTTACTGGGCCGACGGCAACAGCCGCGATCTGGCCGAGCATTTCATCGAAGCGGCGGAGGCCGCGGGCAAGACCGTAGTCTCGCCCCACCTGGACACCATGAACATCAACGAGTGCCTCTCCTGCAACCAGTGCCGCAACGGCCTGGAGGGCTGCTACATCAACGACGACGATATGGACGTCATCTATGAGGAGATCAAAAAGTGCGACGCCCTGGTCATCATCACCCCCCTGATGTACTACGGCCTGCCCGGCCTGATCAAGACCGCCCTCGACCGTCTCTACTGCCTGGGCCCGGATTATCCCAAGCTGAACTTTGCCGAAGTCTATACCGCCAAGCGCAGCGGCAATCTGGCCTTCCTGCCGGCCATCGCTTTCCACGATCTGTTCGTGCAGCATATGGGCTGGGAGGATTGGGGCGTCTTCGCTGAAGGCGATCTTAACCAAAAGCACCAGGTGAGAGGCCGCATGATCTACCAGCAGATCTACGAGCTGGGCAAAAAGATCTGACCTGCCGCCGCTTATCCCTTTTTCAGACGACAAAAACCCGCCGCCGGCTGTCCCAGCCGCACGGCGGGTTTTTTTGTTTCGGAGTGGATAATATTGGATAGGATAATATTAGAAGCAGAAGGCCGCCAGTTTTTCCGCCGCAGGCGGGAAACTGGCCAACTTGCCCCAGCAGCTCTGCTGCTGGTGGCAACGTTGAATACACGCTAACTTGGGCCGGCAGTTCCGCTGCCGACCCAATGTTATGCGTACATCTTGCCCAGGATGAGATTGACCAGCGCTTTCGGCAGGACCCGGGCCAGGAAGACGAAGAACTTGTAGAGCCCGCCCACGGTGTAGAGGGGGCGCACCTTGCGCTGCAGGCAGAGGCGGCACACCAGATGGGCCACCAGCCGCGGCTCCATGCCGTTTTGCTCGTCGTGTTCCATCTTGGCCACGGAACGGCTGATGGCGCCCTGATAGATATCGTCGCCGGCGGTCTCTTTGCGCCGGGCCGCGGTGAAGCCGGTGCGGATGTCGCCGGGCATGACCGCGGTCACGCCGATGCCGAAGGGCTTCAGCTCGTTGGCCAAAGCCATGGTCAGGCTGTTGATGGCCGCCTTGGAGGCGGAATACCAGGATTGGAAGGGGATGGGCGTTTCCGCCGCCACGGAGCTGACGTTCACGATGCGGCCCCAGCCCTGCCGCCGCATATGGGGCACGGCGGCCCGGATCAGGTTGGCCATGCCGAAGACGTTGACCTCTATCTGACGGCGGGCCTCGGCGTCGGAGTTGAACTCAAAGGCGCCGGAAATGCCGAAGCCGGCGCAGTTGACCAGTATATCCACGCTTCCCTCGGCGGCGGCGATCTCGTCGACAGCCTGCTTCACCCGGTCCTCGTCCGTGACGTCGGCCCGGATGTGCATGACGCCCGGGACGTCCGGCCCCTGTTCCCGCCGGCTCATTTCGAAGAGCAGACAGCCGGCGGCGGAAAGTCCCCGCACTACCTCCAGGCCGATGCCGGAGCTGCCGCCGCTGACCAGAGCGACCAGGGTATTACTCATAGGACTTCACCACGTCGCGGATGATATCCATGGCCTCGTCCAGCAGGGCTTCGGTGTGGCTTGCCATGTAGCTGGTGCGCAGCAGGCACTCGTTGGGCGGAGTGGCCGGCGGCAGGGAGGCGTTGACGTAAACGCCGCGGCGGTAGAGCTCGGTGGTCATTCTCAGGGTCTTTACGGGATCGTAGGTGAAGATGGGCACGATGGGCGTTTGCGATTCGCGGATGTTCAGTCCCCGCGCTTTCAGGCCGGCGCGGGCGTAGGAGGAAAGCTGGGACAGGCGCTCCACCAGCTCGGGATGTTTTTCCAGATAGCGCAGGGCCGCCAGGGCCGCGGCGCAGCAGGCCGGCGGGATGGAGGCGGAAAAGATGAAGGGCCGGGAGCTGTGGCGCACGAAATCCACCACCTTGGCGTCGGCGGCCATGAAGCCGCCCAGAGAGGCCAGGGATTTGCTGAAGGTGCCCATGTAGATGTCGACCTTGTCTTCCAGTCCGAAATGGCTGGCCGTGCCCCGGCCGCCGCGGCCGATCACGCCCAGGGCGTGAGCGTCGTCCACCATGACCCGGGCCCCGTATTTTTCGGCCAGGGCGCAGATCTCGGGCAGCTTGGCGATGTCGCCGCCCATGCTGAACACGCCGTCGGTGACGATGAGGATGCCGTATCCGTCAGGCACCCGCTGCAGCTTGGCTTCCAGATCGGCCATGTCGCTGTGGCGGTAGCGGGACAGCTTGCCGAAGCTGAGGCGGCAGCCGTCGTAGATGCTGGCGTGGTTCTCCATGTCGCAGATCACGTAGTCGTGCATGCCCACCAGGGCGCTGATGATGCCCAGATTGGACTGGAAGCCGGTGGAAAAGGTGAGCACGTCCTCCTTGCCCAGGAAGGTCGCCAGCTCCTTCTCCAGCTCCAGATGCATCTCCGGCGTGCCGTTCAAAAACCGGGAGCCGGAACAGCCGGTGCCGTAGACCTCCACGGCGCGCTCCGCGGCCTCCACCACCTCGGGGCAGACGGTGAGGCCCAGATAATTGTTGGAGCCCAGCATGATGCGGCGGCCGCCGTCCATTATCACCTCCACGTCCTGGCGGGAGCCCAGGGGGTGGAAATAGGGATAGATGCCCTGGGCCTTGTATTCGTCAGCCTGAGTATATTCGTAGCATTTTTGGAACAGGTCTCTGGCCATAAAACGGTCTCCTTACGGATAAAAAATCAAAATAATGTATGATTATAAACAGGCCGTATTAACCGAGTGTGAACCGGCCAACATACCGAGGACCGGTTCAGCGCTGGTTGCCCTGTTCGTCCAGATAGTAGCGGCGCTTGCCCTGACTTTTTTTGCCGTACTCGATCGCTTCCTCCGGGCAGCCGCAGATGCAGGCCATACAGTGGGTGCAGCTGTCGCCCCAGGCGGGCCGTCCTGCTTTGAGCTCGATATTGTTCAGGGGGCAGGCTTCCGCGCAATAGCCGCAGCCGCTGCAGGCGTCGGTAGCGTAAAACTTGGCGGCGGACACCATGAGGCTGTAAAAGACGGGGTTCACCAGATTGGTCTGGATGGCGCCCAGGGGGCCTTTTTTCAGGGGCGGCAGGGGCCGGCCCTCCTCGATGCGGCGGGCGGTCTGATCCAGCAGCTCTTCCGCCCGGCGCAGGATGGCCTCCGCCTGCTCCCGGCCCGGCACCTGGAACATGGCCACGTAATTTTCGGGCATGGGTATCTCAGAAAGGCCCCGGAACTCCAGCTCCATGTCTTCCGCCATGCGCC
>CAMZIS010000092.1 GCA_947307285.1 uncultured Peptococcaceae bacterium
GCTCTGGTGGCGGACCTGATCTCCCGCCGGCCGGGCAGGCTGCAAATGCGCGGTCTGGCCTTCGCGCCTCTCAGCGTCACCGCCTGCCTGGAAAAGGCTTTGGGAGAGAGGCTGGATTATTCTCACGACGATACCCTTGACAAAGATCCGGGTTAGTGTTAATATTACTTGAAATCAAATATGCAAAGCGTTGAGCCGGACACGATGCGCCGCCGACACCTTACAGAGAGCCGCCTAAGCTGGGAACGCGGCAGGGATAAGGGCGTTATTACCACCGGGGAGCGCGGGGGCGAACCCCCGACGTGATGCCGCGTCAGAGCAACGAGCGGGCGTTTCCGGACGCCAATTCGGGTGGAACCGTGGAGTAAAATTTGCTTCATCCCGTAGCGGGATGGGGCTTTTATTTTTAGGAGGAAGCAACATGCAAATCGAATTGATCAATCACGGCAAGGTTGAGGCGGCCGCCGGCGCGCCGCTGATCGCCGTCATCGCCGCCGCCGACAAGGAACTGGCCAAAAAGGCCTGCGTGGCCAAGGTCAACGGTCAGCTGGCCGACCTGCGCACCGTGCCCAAGGAGGGCGACAAAGTGGAGGTCTTCGGGCCCCAGGACGAGGAAGGACTGCGCACCCTGCGCCACACCGCCTCCCACGTCATGGCTCAGGCGGTGAAGCGCCTGTTCCCCGCCGCCAAGCTGGCCATCGGCCCCGCCATAGACGACGGCTTCTACTACGACTTCGACGTGGAGCAGCCCTTTTCCGAGGAAGACCTGGCCGCCATCGAAGCGGAGATGAAAAAGATCGTCAAGGAAAACATCAAGCTGGAAGCCTTTGAGATGACTCCGGAAGAGGCCATCAAATTCTACGAAGAAAAAGGCGAGGTCTACAAGGTCGAGCTCATCCAGGAGCACGCCGGCAAGGGCGAGAACATCAAGTTCTACCGCCAGGGCGAATTCGACGAGCTGTGCGCCGGTCCCCATCTGATGTCCACCGGCATGTGCAAAGGCTTCAAGCTGACCCAGACCGCCGGCGCCTACTGGCGGGGCGACAGCACCAAGCCCATGCTCTGCCGCATCTACGGCACGGCCTTCGCCAGCAAGGACGAGCTGGAAGCCCATCTGGCCATGCTGGAGGAAGCCAGGAAGCGCGACCACAACAAGATCGGCCGCGAGCTGGAATACTTTACCACCGTGGATATCATCGGTCAGGGCCTGCCGGTGATGCTGCCCAAGGGCGCCAAGGTCATCCAGACCCTGCAGCGTTTCGTGGAAGACGAAGAGGCCCGCCGGGGCTGGCAGCTGACCAAGACCCCGCTGATGGCCAAATCCGACCTCTATATCATCTCCGGCCACTGGGATCATTATCTGGACGGCATGTTCGTGCTGGGCGACCCCAACGACCCCACCAAGGAATGCTTCGCCCTGCGTCCCATGACCTGCCCCTTCCAGTACCAGGTGTATCTGAACCGGGCCCGTTCCTACCGCGACCTGCCGCTGCGCTACGACGAGACCTCCACCCTGTTCCGCAACGAGGCCTCCGGCGAGATGCACGGCCTGATCCGCGTGCGCCAGTTCACCATTTCCGAAGGCCATCTGATGTGCACTCCGGACCAGCTGGAGGGCGAATTCAAGAGCTGCCTGGAGCTGGCCAACTACATGCTCAAATGCGTGGGCCTGTACGAGGACGTGTCCTACCGCTTCTCCCAGTGGGACCCCAACGACCGGGACAAATACATCGGCACGCCGGAACAGTGGGACGAAGCTCAGGGCGTGATGAAGAAGATCCTGGATCATCTGGGCATCGAATACAAGATCGGCATCGGCGAGGCCGCTTTCTACGGACCCAAGCTGGACATCCAGATCAAGAACGTCTGGGGCAAGGAAGACACCCTGATCACCATCCAGATCGACCAGATGCTGGCCGAAAAATTCGGCATGGAATACACCGACACCGACGGCAGCAAGAAGAACCCCTACATCATCCACCGCACCTCCATCGGCTGCTACGAGCGGACCCTGGCTCTGGTGCTGGAAAAATTCGCCGGCGCGCTGCCGGTGTGGATGGCTCCCGTCCAGGTCAAGCTGCTGCCCATCGCCGACCGGCACATCGAATACCTGCAGGGTCTGGCCGCCGAGCTGCAGAAACAGGGACTGCGGGTGGAAGTGGATACCCGCAGCGAAAAGATCGGCTACAAGATCCGTTCCGCCCAGATGGAAAAGGTCCCCTACATGCTGGTGGCCGGCGATAAGGACATCGAGGCCGGCGTGGTCTCCGTGCGCCGCCGGGGCGAAGGCGAGCTGGGCCAGATGGCGCTCACCGACTTCATCAGCCGCATCAAGAAAGAGATCGACGAATTCGTGCTGGATTAAATCCGACGATAAAAAAAGAACGGCTCCCGCGGGAGCCGGTATATTTATGCAACCGATAAATCGATCTGCTTATTTTATCTCTTTCAGCCAGCTTTCTTTGGTCTGCAGGGCGGCGGCTGCGGCGGCCACTTCGCTTTCCTTTTTGCTGCGGCCCTTGCCCTGGCCCAGCAGCAGCTTGCCGCAATAGACGGCGCTTTCGAAGGTGGGGGCGTGATCCGGCCCGGAGGAGCCCAGCAGACGGTAGCTGACCCCATGGGGGACCCGGGCCTGCACCAGTTCCTGGAGCAGGCTCTTTTTGTCTTCGTAATCCTCGGGCGTCAGATTGTCCATTTTGGCTTGGAACTGGGAAAGGAACAGCTCCCGCGCCGCCTCATAGCCGCGGCAGATGAAGACCGCGCCGATGACGGCCTCAAAGGCGTCGGCCAGCACGGAAGGTCGGCGGCGGTCGCCCCCCGCTTCCGAACCGTGGCCCAACCGCAGGGACTTGTCCACGCCCAGAGAGACCGCGGCCTCGGCCAAAGAAGCCTCGCACACGATGAAGGCGCGCATCTTGGACAGGTCGCCTTCCTGGGCCTCGGGATAAGCCCGGAACAGGTAATCGCCGGCGATCAGGTCCAGCACCGCGTCGCCCAGGAATTCCAGCCGCTGGTTGTCCCCTTCTTTGGGATGGCGGCTGCCCTCGAAATAGGCGGGATGGGTCAGGGCCTGCACCAAAACGGGCATGTCCTCATCACTGAAGCCCAACTGCCGTCCCAGCTCGGTGCGGGGCGGGTCAAGACGGTCCGGCGTCCTCATAGCTCTGCTCCTATACAGTCCAGGACAACAGCGACGAACCGGCCCACAGTCTCGCAGGCCATGAGCTTTCGCTCGTCCAGCTCAATAGCGAAAGCGTCTTCCAGGCTGACGGTGATCTCTATAATATCCAGCGAATCGACGGCCAGCTCCTCGAAGGTCAGCTCCGGGCTCCACAGGCTTTCGTCCATATGCAGCTGTTCCACAAATATGTCGCGGATCTTTTCTTCCGTTTCTGTCATCAGTCCTTCAACTCCGTTCCGCCCAGCTCCCTGGCGAGCGTTTCCACCAGCTGGCTGTCAAAGCAGGAAGCGGCCAGATTCAGGGCCTGATGGATGGCCCGCACGCCGGAGGAGCCGTGGCAGACGACGGATACGCCCTTCACGCCCAGCAGCGGCGCGCCGCCGTATTCCTCGTAATCGAAGCGCTCCTTGATCTTGACAAAACCGTCTTTGACCAGAGCCGCGCCCAGGGCCCGCTTGGGGCTGGCGGTAAGCTCCTGTTTGATCAGTTTCAGCAGCACCGACATGGTGCCTTCCACGGTTTTGACGGCCACGTTGCCGTTCATGCCGTCGCAGACCATGACGTCGTAGCCGCCCTTGAGTATATCCCGGCCTTCCATGTTGCCGATGAAATTCAGTCCGCTTTCCTGCAGTTCAGCATATGCGGCGCGGCTGGCGTTATTACCCTTGTGAGGCTCGGTGCCGTTGACCAGCAACGCCAGGCGCGGCCGTTCCACGCCCTGCACCAGCCGGGAATAGACCTCGCCCATGCGGGCGAACTGCACCAGCTGCTGCTCGCTGCAGTCTACGTTGGCGCCAACGTCCAGCAGGAAGCTGGGGCCTTCCAAAGTGGGGACCACGGTGCCGATGGCCGGCCGGTCCACCCCCGCTATCCGGCCCAGCAGCAGGGTGGCGCTGGCCATCTGGGCGGCGGTGCTGCCGGCGGAGACCACGGCGTCGGCCTCGCCTTTTTTCACCAGCTCGGTGGCCATCCAGATGGAGCTGTCCCGCTTTTTCATCAGGGCTCTGACGTCTTCGTCCATGCCCATGACCGAATTGCAGAACACCAGGTTGACGTTTTCGGGCAGCTCTTTTCTTTCGTCCAGTGCGGCATGGGTGCCGACCAGGAGATACTCCCAGGCCGGATGCTGCCGCGCCGCTTCCATAGCGCCGCGGAAAATGGCTTCCGGCGCGTTATCGCCGCCCATGATATCTACGGCTAACCTCATACTTACTTCCTCCAATTCCGCCTCGCAGCGGATATAAAACAAGGGCTCAATAGGAATTGAGCCCCTAAACTTTTTTCGTGAAGATGATTATTCGGCTTTCTCTTTCTTGACCACGACAGGTCTGCCTTTATAGTAACCGCATTCCGGGCAGGCGTGATGCGGCTGCTTCAGGGCATGGCACTGGGGGCAAACGGACAGAGCCGGAGCTTCGCTGGTATAACGCGCGGCACGGTTCATGCGGCGGTTGGCTTTGGAAGTTTTTCCTTTCGGGACGCCCATGGTGATTCTCCTCTCTTTAGTGTTCGAATTTCAAATTTTTAAGCTTTTCCCAGCGGGGATCGATATCGTCCTTCCCGCAGGAGCAACTTTGCTGATTCAAGTCGACGCCGCACACCGGGCACAGGCCGCGGCAGTCGGGACGGCACAGGGGCTGCATGGGACAACGGAACCAGATCTCGTTCAGCACGGCTTCCGCCACGTCGGCCTGATCCTCGCGGATGGGCCACAGCTGGTCTTCGCCGTCGGCGTCCGCCGTGTCGGCCAGGGTGAAGCGGGTCTCCGCCCTGCCTTCGACAGGAGTGGAAAAAGGCTTGCCGCAGCGTCCGCACTGCTGGACGATCTCACCGCTCCAGCTGAGATCGGCGGAAAAGCTGCCGTCGCCGCTGTTTTGCAGCCGGCCGGACACGGTCAGCGGACCGGACACGGAGAAATCGCGATAGCCGTAGGAGTCGGCTGAGACGTCCTCCGTCAGGCTGAAATCAAGGGCTGACAGTGGGTTTGCTTTGATTTTGGCGATACTGACTCTCATTTTCCACAACCGTTCCCGAAATATTATACAGATATAATCTACCTCTGTCAATAAAAAATGCAAAAAAGGGCCAAAACCATAGCGGGATAAAAACAGGCCCCGGCAGCAGCGCCGGGGCCTGCAATAACGGGAAAGCTTATTTTGCGGCGAGAGCGGCGGTGTCGCGAGCGATCATCAGCTCTTCGTCGGTGGGGATGACGTAGACCTTGACTTTGGAGTCGGGAGTGGAGA
>CAMZIS010000093.1 GCA_947307285.1 uncultured Peptococcaceae bacterium
GGGCAGCACGGAAGTGCAGTGCGGGCAGCGGGTAGCGTCATCGGCAACTTCCTGCTTGCAGAAGGGGCACAGCCGCGGCTCTTTTTCAGGCTCTGCTTCTTCCGGCTTCTTGTTAATGCTCATCAGACGGTTGACGCCCTTGATAACGAAGAAGATACAAATGGCGATGAGCAGGAAGTTGATGATCTGGGTGATGAAGAGACCGTAATTGATAGTGGCCACGCCAGCCTCCTGCGCCTGTGCCAGGGTCGCATATTCGCCGCCGTCCATGGCCACGAACATGTTGGTGAAATCCATTTTACCGGTGAGCAGGGACAGCAGAGGCATAAAGATGTCGCTTACCAAAGAAGTGATGATCGCGCTGAAAGCGGCGCCGATGACAACGCCGACAGCCATGTCCATTACGTTACCGCGGAAGATAAATTCCTTAAGCTCTTTTACAATACCTTTCTTTTCCTGATCAGCCATATTTCACACTCCTCTAATTAGTTTTATAAAAATATTTTATCAGATAGCCCCGAAAAAGCAACCGCAAAACCGATAAAAGAAGAAAAATCCCTATTCCGGTCGGAGCAGGGATTTTGTTACCTTATAATACGATAAAAACAAATAATGGTTCTTTATCTATATTAAGGCTATTGGTTACAGCTTAACGACGTTGGCTGCCTGCGGACCGCGGGGACCTTCCACGATGTCGAATTCCACATTCTGCCCCTCGTCAAGGGTCTTGAAGCCTTCACCCTGGATAGCGGAAAAATGTACGAATACATCATCGCCGTCCTGGCGTTCGATGAAACCAAAACCCTTTTCAGCATTGAACCATTTTACTTTGCCGTTCATGAGAAACCTCCTAAAGATTTTATTGGCGGGGATATTATAGCATGGCAGGTGTATTTTAGCAACAATAAACGAAACAATTTTGGAATTTTCTAAATATTACAATAGCTAAAAACTATTTTCAATTTTGCTATTGCATTTATGGATAAAGACCATTATAATTCTATCATCCCTACTGTTTCTCCTCCGAGGCTTTCCGGTGTCGGACAGCTTCACAGGATACACAGACGACATTAGGAAAACTATTTAGGAGGATTAGACAACGATGGCATTTGAAGACAGAATACTGACTTGCAAGGAATGCGGCAGGGAATTCACTTTTTCTGCTTCCGAACAGGAATTCTATGCAGAAAAAGGCTTTCAGAACGATCCAGCCCGCTGCCCTGAGTGCCGCGCCGCCCGCAAGCGCGCCCGCGCTCCTCGCGAAAGAGAAATGTTCACTGTCATTTGCGCAGAGTGCGGCGTCGAGACCCAGGTCCCGTTCAAGCCCACCGACGATCGTCCCGTGTACTGCCGGGATTGCTTCCAGAAGCTGAGAGGCTAAGCATCTCTCATCAAAGGCAGCGGAGTTTTAGTCCCGAATCACTTTTATAGCAATTTCAGAGACCGACGCGACCCAACAGGCCGCGCCGATCTTTTTAGTCAGCAATATTTGATCATCGTGCCGCGAAAGAGAGAACACGATAATTGTTTTATCCCGTTTTGGCAGGAAGCGGAGCATTGCGCGTATAACTAATGCCAATATGTCCTTTATCTATTTTTGCACGGAAGAAAGGCTGGTTTACATTTATGAATAAAAAAAGGCTCTCTTTGATCATTTTTACCGTACTATTGGCAGTCCTGCTGCTTGGCTGCGGCGCTAACGGCGGCGGCGCTGATGCGGATGGGTTTCCCGACCTTCTTTCTTTTACAGCTCAAACTCTGGCCGGAGACGAATTTACCGCTGCGGATTTTTCAGACGCTGATCTTACCATGATCAACATCTGGGGAACCTACTGCGGCCCCTGTCTGCGGGAAATGCCCGAACTGGCGCAGCTGGCCAACTCGCTTCCGGACAACGTAAGAATCATGACATATTGTATAGATGCAGCTGACAACGTCGAAACGGCTCGGGATATTCTGAAAGACGCCGGTTTTGACGGCGTTACCATTATCGACGGCGACGGCGACCTGGAAAAGCTGCTGCAGACGCTGCAATATGTACCTACTACCGTTTTTGTTGACAGCGAAGGGCGTCAGGTAGGAGAAGCCGCTATAGGCTCACCGGAAAACGTGGCTGAGTTTTATACCAATGCCATCAATGCCGCGCTGATCTCCATTGGGAAGGATGCCATATGACGACAAAGTCCTTCATCCGTATCCTGCGCGCGACGATCTTTCTGATCGGAGTCGTTTTTATCGTCGTAGGTCTGTTCCGCGCCGAGCATTTGGAAGTTATGAACAAGGCGGTGAAGATATGTCTGGAATGCATCGGCATCGGATGACGCGGGATGCGTCCCTGAAGCGGCATGACCGCTTCCGTTTTCTCTGCCAATTGTCCGCCGCCGCTCTGTTCAACGGCTATGCCGCTGGCTTCGCTAAGGGCCGCATCTTCAGCGGGAAAACCAAGCTGCTTTGCGTCCCGGTCCTGAACTGCTATTCCTGCCCCGGCGCTTTTGGGTCCTGCCCTATCGGCTCCCTGCAGGCTGTTATCGGCAGATCCGGTCACGGTTTCCCCTTTTACGTTCTTGGCATGCTGATGCTGTTCGGACTTATTCTTGGTCGGCTGATCTGCGGCTTTCTCTGTCCCTTCGGCTGGGTGCAGGACCTGCTGGCTCGGATACCAATAAAAAAGGCAGCTTTACCGCTGAAATTCGATAAGGCGCTGCGCTATCTTAAATATGTCATCCTCGCTGTTTTCGTTTTGCTGCTGCCGGCCTTACTTACAGATCGCTTCGGTGTGGCCCCGCCCTATTTCTGCAAGTATATTTGCCCCGCCGGCACCCTTGAAGGCGGCGTGCCCCTGATGCTGCTGAACGGGGAACTGAGAAAACTGGCGGGCGTCCTGTTTGGCTGGAAGCTGTTTTTGCTGCTGGTCATCCTTGTCAGCGCAGCACTTATACCCCGCAGCTTCTGCCGCTATCTCTGCCCGCTGGGTGCGTTCTATTCCCTGTTCAACCGCTTCAGCCTCTACCGCATGGAGCTGGACAGCTCGAAATGCGTAGGCTGTAAGAAATGTGAGCAGGTCTGCCCCATGGCTGTAAAGGTCACCGCAGAAATCAACAGCGGCGAATGCATCCGCTGCGGCAGATGCAGGGCGGCCTGTCCTGAAGGCGCCATCTCCTGCGGCTTTTTGCCCCTGCATGAAAAGGATGATATAAGGGCCATCGAAAGAAGCTGAGTCCGTATAATAAAAAACCAGGTACGAGAAAATCTCAAACCTGGTTTTATTATGCATCAAACACTGTTTACCGCGCAGGCGTAATAGATAGGCTGTCCTTTTGTGCGGAAGCGTTTCTCGTATTCGGTGATAACGCCGGAATCCTCCTCCGACAGGTCATGATCAACGTCGCAAAGACGAAATCCCTGCTGCTCAAAAGTGAGCAAAGACCAATTGAACAACTCCTCGTTGTCAGTCTTGAAGCGGATCTCGCCATCATCCCGCAACACCTGCTTATATAACTGCAAAAACTCGGGCGCGGTCAGGCGGCGCTTGGCGTGCTTGGTCTTGGGCCAGGGATCGGGAAAATTGATATAGATAACGTCGATCTCGCCGGGGGTGAAAAGCTCCGGCAGAAGCTGGGCGTTGAGCTGCAGCAAATAAAGGTTCTCAGGCAGCTCTTTGACCCGTTCGATGGCCTGCATGACCATCTCCGCCCGCAGCTCCAGCCCCAGAAAACATACCTCGGGCCGGGCCTCGCAGGATTTCAGTATAAAACGGCCCCGGCCTATGCCTATCTCCAAATGGAGAGGCGCGTCCTGCTCCCGTCCGAACAGGGAACGCCACTTGCCACGCCAGGCCGGTGCGTCGTTCTCCAGTAATACTCGTTCGTGCGCAGCCACGAATGGCGCGGCCGCCGGGTCATGTCTCAATCTCATCGAGCTCAGTCCGGTACCTGCAGCGGCCTATTCCCAAAGCGCGCCGACTTTATCGTCAAGCTCCTGCTCGCTCATGCCGTCTTTCTTCAGCCGGCGGGCGATGGCGTCTTCCCAAAAATACGCTTTCTCGCCCATTTTGGCAAACTTCTTGCGGTTAGCGTCCTTACGCAGGGCGCGCATTTTGGCGTTGCCAGCCACGATCATGCACATGCCCTTGCACTTGACCAGGGCGTCCTGATCAAGGTTGCCGTATTCGGCCTGCAAAAAGGCCATGAGATCGTTGTAGTAATTCACGAATTCCGTGAATTCCAGCTCGTCTTCCATCCTCACGTACTGGCTCATCTTCGCGTTCAGTTCTTCAAGCGTAGCCATATCAGCCTCCGAAAAAATAGTGCCAAGCAAGTCTGTAAGCCGGGTTCTGTCATTTAAGACGGACATCTATCTTGGACCGCTGTTGCCAGCGGCCTCCAGCGACCTTGGCGAAAGGCGGAACGGGCAGCTCCTCATGCCTTTCTCGGGCAAAAGCCCTGCGGTCTTGCTCCGGATGGGGTTTACCTGGCCGGACGGTCTCCCGCCCGCCGGTGCGCTCTTACCGCACCGTTCCACCCTTACCGGCAAAAGCCGGCGGTTTGTTTCTGTGGCACTGTCCTTAAAGTCGCCTTCACCGGCCGTTAGCCGGCATCCTGCCCTATGGAGCCCGGACTTTCCTCAGACTGATGCTTTCGCCTTCAGCCCGCGTCCGTCCAACTTACTCAGCAATTTTTTATTATACCAGCAAGGGACGGTTTCGTCAATCTTCAACGAACAGCGTACGCCCGCAGTTCTCGCATAGCGTTTTAACGCCGGCAGCCGCGCGCTTATAGGTGCTTAGCGGCACCATGGTATGGCAGCCGCTGCAGATGCGCTGCCTGTTAAGAAAAGCTACCGGGGTGCCGGCAAAGCGTCCGCGCTGCGCCTCGTACCATTTCAGAGAATCGGCGTCGATATTAGCTATCAGCGCCGCTTTTTCATCTTCCAAATGCCTGCCGCGTCCGTCGCGTTCCTCCTGCTTCACCTGGTAGATATCCCTGATACGGGAAAACTCCACCTGCATCTCCGTAAGAGTCTGACGCAGCTTGCCGGCTTCCTCCTGTTTTTTAATGAGCGCCGCCTGCTGTTCGTTTTTATCTTTCAACGCGGTTTCGGCTTTGTACTGTAAAGACTCCAGCTGGTTTTTACGAGCGTCAAGTTCCCGCGCGTTGGTCACGCTGCCGTCGTACATAGCCTGCTTTTCTTTGTCGATACGCGATTCAAGATCAGCCTTGCGTTTTTCCAAAGTTTCTATCTGCTTTTCCAGCTTGGCGATAGCGGCGTTAGCCTGCGCCAGCTTTTGCTTTTCTGCTTCAAAGGATGAGCGTATGCTGCGCAGCTGACGGTATTCGTCGCTGTTTATCCGCTCCGTATTCAAGGCGGCTGCCGCTGCTTCCAGTTGCTGTAATTTATAAAGCTTCTT
>CAMZIS010000094.1 GCA_947307285.1 uncultured Peptococcaceae bacterium
TGCCGTTGTCGTAGAAGGGGTTGTGGCTGGCGGAGATCATGATGCCGCAGTCGAAGTCCTCCCGGTGGGCGATGTAGGACACGCTGGGCGTGGTGGTGACGTGCATCAGGTAGGCGTCCGAGCCGGAGCTGGTGATGCCGGCGGTGAGGGCGCATTCGTACATATAGCTGGACCGGCGGGTGTCCTTGCCGATGACCAGGCGGCCGCTGCCGTGCTCCTTGTAGTACCAGCCCAGGAAACGGCCGATCTTGAAAGCGTGCTCTACGGTGAGGTCTACGCCGGCCTCGCCGCGGAAGCCGTCGGTGCCGAAATATTTAGTCATGCTGTGCTCCTTTCCCCTGACTTACAGCAGGCTGGCGGCGTCGTAATCGAGATAGAACTCCACGTCGGGATGGAGCTGCAGCACGGAGGCGGGCACGTTTTCGGTGACCGGGCCCTGCAGGGTCTCCTTCATGATGGGAGCCTTGGCCTTGCCGATGGCCATGAGGATGACGCTCTTGGCGTTCATCACGGTGCGGATGCCCATGGTCACGGCGTGGGTGGGCACCTCGTCGATGGAGGCGAAGAAGCGGGAATTGGCCTGGCGGGTGGATTCGGTGAGCTCTACCAGATGGGTGATGGAGCCGAAGGGCGTGCCCGGTTCGTTGAAGCCGATGTGGCCGTTGTTGCCGATGCCCAGCAGCTGCAGGTCGATGCCGCCGGCCGCTTCGATGGCCTTGTCATAGGCGGCCGCGGTCTCGGGGGACAGGTCCAGACCGGAGGGGACGAAGGTGTGATCCTTGCGGATGTCCACGTGGTCGAACAGGTTGTGGTTCATGAAATATCTGTAGGACTGATCGTGAGAGCCGTCCAGCCCGGCGTATTCGTCCAGGTTGAAGCTGGTGGCCTGAGCGTAGGAAAAGGCGCCGGCCTTGTTCAGGCGGATCAGTTCAGCGTACAGACCCAAAGGGGTGGAGCCGGTGGCGTAGCCCAAAACAGCGGCAGGCTTCTCGTTCAATAACTTCACGTATCTCTGGGCAGCCAATTCCGCTATCCTTTTTTCGGAATCGATGATGATCTTCATAGTCTTTTGCTCCTTTTCTTTGGTTTGTGTTTTTATACTATATATAGACTCTCAAAAAAGCTCAACAACTAAATATTATAATAGGAACCGGCTTTTGCGTCAAGAGAAAGGCCGATTTTTTCGTCTTTCAGCCCAGAGATTCGATGATGGCGAGGGCCGCGTGCAGACCGTCGATGGCGCTGCTGACGATGCCGCCGGCATAGCCCGCCCCCTCCCCGGCCGGGTAGAGCCCGGCGCAGTTCAGAGACTGGCGGTCCCGGCCCCGCAGGATGCGCAGCGGCGCGCTGGTGCGGCTTTCCGCGCCGTAGAGCACGGCGCGGCGTAAAAAGCCGGGCAGCTGTTTATCCCAGTGCAGCAGGGCCTGGGCCAGACCGCTGCTCAGCTCCTCCGAAAAAAGAGAGCGCAGGTCGGCTTCCTTTACCGCCGCGCTTTTCGCCGCGGGCTCGATCTCCTCCCCTTCCCCGCCGCAGAACAGGGCGGCCGAGGACACGGGCAGGGCGTGGCCGCCGCCGGCAAGAGCATAGGCCGCCCGCTCCAGCTTGAGTTGAAATTCCAGCCCGTCCAGCTCAAAGGGACCGAAATCCCGACCGGGCTTCACCTCGCCCACGGCGGCGGCGTTGCAGCGTTTGCCGTCCCGGGCGGCCAGGCTCACGCCGTTGGTCACCACGCCCTCCGGCTCGGAGGAGGCGTTGACCACGAAGCCGCCGGGACAGTTGCAGAAGGTGTAAAAGCCCCGGTCCGGCCCGCGGTAGGTCAGGCTGTAATCGGCGGCGGCGAGCATGGGGTGGCCCGCGAAAGCGCCGTACTGGGCCCGGTCGATGGCGGCCTGCTCCTGCTCCACCCGGACCCCCACGGCAAAGGCCTTGGCCTCCAACGCGACGCCCGTTTCCGCCAGCATACGGTAGACGCCCCGGGCGCCGTTGCCCACGGCCAGGATAAGATGGCTCGCCTCCAGCTCTTTTTGGCCAAAAGGCCCCCCCAGGGTGGCGCCGCAAAGACGGCCCCCGCTTACGGTCAGCCTGGTGAGGCGGGTGGAAAAGCAGAACTCCCCGCCCAGGGCCTGTATCTCCCGGCGCAGATTGGCGATGATGGCGGGCAGACGGTCGCTGCCCAGATGGGGCTTGTGCCAGTACATGACGGAAGGGTCGGCCCCGCAGGCCACCAGCTGACGCAGCACCTCCCGGCCCAGGGGATCCTTGCTGCGGGAGGTCAGCTTGCCGTCGGAAAAAGCGCCGGCCCCGCCTTCGCCGAACTGGATGTTGCTCAGGGGGTCCAGCCTGCCCTGCTCCCAGAAGCGGGCCACGTCCAGCTCCCGCTCGTTCACGGCTTTGCCCTGCTCGATGACGAGGGGCCGCAGGCCGGCCCGGCTCAAAGCCCAGGCCGCGAACAGGCCCGCCGGGCCCGCCCCCACCACCAGGGACCGGGGAGCGCCGCTTTCCACGCGTTCGATCTCCAAAGGAGCCTCCGCCGGAGCCTTTTCCCCTCTGGCGTTCCCCGGGGCGGTCACGTCCAGGGTATAGATAAAGACAGGACGCCCTTTGTCACGGGCGTCCAGAGATTTTTTCACTATGGTAAGGTCGGTGATGCTTCGGGGCTGGACCCGGCATTTGGCCGCCGCCTGCCGCAAAAGCAGGTCGGACTCGTCGGAGGCGGAGGCCAGATCCTGCACAGGCAGGCTGACGCGGGCCAGACGCAGGCGGCTCATGATTCCTCCTCTTCTTCCCTGGCGGAGGCCTTCACCAGTACAGTTGCCGGCTCCACCGCGGACAGGGTCACGCCGGCGGGCAGCTCCAGCAGGACGGGGAGCTCGTATTCGCCGGCCTCCTTCACCGAGCTGAGGTCGACGTACACCGTGATATCGTCGGCGGTAAGGGCCTGCAGGTTGGTGTCGGTGCCGTTCAGGGTGACGCTGCAACTGCTCGCGTCGCAGGTCCAGTCAAGACCCGTGGGGGCGTTGCGGAAATCGGTCAGCGGGCAGCTGAAGGTGGCGTTGTTGATGGCCTCGATCTGCACCACCACCGTGACCTGCTCCCGGCTGAGACTGACCCCGTCGGGGACGCGGATGGCCGAAGTGAAGCTGGTAGTGGCGTCAAGACCCTCCACGCTGACGCTCTCCGCCTCCAGGGACATGATGGAATCCAGCACCTCCTGGGGACCGAAGGCCAGGACGGTGGAGGGGTCCACCACCACGCGGCTGACCTTGTAGCCATCGGCGGGCCGTCCCGTCACGGCGCAGCGCACGGGCAGGGAAACGTCGGGCTGGTCCTGCACCACCGGCACCAGCACGTTGACGGACGAGGGGTAGCAGGTGAAATGATCGGTGATGTTCTCGCCGTTGGAATCCAGGATCTCCACGGCCAGGCTCTTGCTGTAATTTTCGTTCAGACCGTCCACATCGGCGGTGACAAAGACCGTATCCACGCTTTCGAAGGAGAAATCCGAACCGGACAGAGTGACGATATCGGGAGTGACCACCGGGTCCAGCAGGCTGTAGCCCGCCTCCGGCGCGCCCTTGATCTTTACCTCTACGGTGAATGTCTTGCTCACCTTGGGGTAGAGGGTCAGCTCCAGGCTTTCCGGCGAGCGGGAGACCAGAGACACGTTGGGCGGCAGCTCGATGTTGACCATGGGCGTGGCCTCCCCCGCCTTCATGTCGGTGAGGTCCACGTAGGCCGCGATATCATAGCTGGACAGGTCTTCGATGACGCCGGCCGTGCCCTGGACCCGCACCTGCACCTGATAATTGGTGTCCGGCGGAGCCAGCTCGGAGGAAAGGTTGCGTATCTCCACCGGCACGGTGAAAGTGGCCTCGGTCAGGGGGTTCTGGGTGACGGTGACGTAGCCCCACACCAGCAGGGCCAGCAGCACCGCCAGCACCTTGAAGCCGTTGTTGCTCGGCGGCTGCCACCAGGAGCGTTGCCAGAAACGCATATTCATTGGGCGTCGCCTCCTTTTTTATGGAACAGCGCGCCTTCCCAGAAATTCTTGGGCCTCACGTCCATGGGCGCCTTTTCGCTGAGGCCGGCGGAGAGCAGCTCCCGCAGCTTCTTTTCGTCCACGTGGCGGATGAGCTTGCCTTCCTCGGCGATGGAGATGACGCCCGTTTCCTCGGAGACGATGACCACCAGGGCGTCGGAGACCTCGCTGACGCCGATGCCGGCCCGGTGGCGGGTGCCCAGGGAGAGGCTGAGATAGGGGTTATCGGACAGGGGCAGGAAGCAGGCCGCCGCGCTGACCCGGTCGCCGCTGATCACGGTGGCGCCGTCGTGCAGGGGGCTGTCCTTGACGAAGATGTTGCACAGCAGCTCCTCCGAGACCAGGGCGTCGATGGGGATGCCGGTCTCGGTGTAGTCGCTGAGGCCGGTGCTGCGTTCCAGCACCATCAGGGCGCCGGTCTTGGTCTTGGCCATGCTGGTGGCCGCGCCCACGATCTCGTCGATGACGTGGGCGATGTCCCCCGCGGTGAGGGAGGCGGAACGGGTGAGCAGAGAACTGCCGCGGCCGATGCGCTCCAGGGCCCGGCGCAGCTCGGGCTGGAAGATGATGATGAGGGCCAGGAAGATGATGGTCCACACCTGCTCCAAGATCCAGGCCACGGCGTGCAGGCCGATGAAGTCGGACACCAAAAAGACGGCGATCAGCACCAGCAGGCCGCGAAGCAGCGGCACGGCCCGGGTGCCGCGGATGAGCAGCAGCAGCTCGTAGATGACGAAGGCCAGGATGGCGATATCAGCCAAAGCCGTTATGTAGTTCCAGGCTGTCCAGCCGGCCATGGCGGAAAACAGGGACATATACGGCGCTCCTTTGTTTTTCTTAACTAATAATATTTCTCCGAGCGATGACAAAAACCCTTTGCGGAAACGCTTTTTTATCAAAAACAAACGCCGGTCCCGGGAGTTTTTTGCGGGACCTCCCGCGGGCTTTCCCGCAGGGGGAACCCCCGGAAAAAGAAAGGGGACAGGCGCGAGGCCTGTCCCCTGCAAAGATCACAGCGCTATCCCGTTTTGCCGCGCCGCGGCAGCTACCGTGTGCTTGACCAAAACGGAAGTGGTGACCGCGCCCACGCCGCCGGGCACGGGGGTGAAGGCACGGACCTTTTCCGCGGCGGCGCAGCGCACGTCTCCCACGACGGAGCCGTCGGCCAGCGGGTTGAAGCCCACGTCCAGGACGATCTGCCCTTCGGAAAGGAAGCTTTCGTCCACCATCTCGGCCCGGCCCAGGCAGGCGGCGACGACGTCGGCCTCGCGGCTGAGGCGGCGGATATCCTCCTGCCCGGTCCTGCTGTGGCACACGGTGACGGTGGCGTTGCGGTGGAGCAGCAGCAGGGCCAGAGGACGGCCCACC
>CAMZIS010000095.1 GCA_947307285.1 uncultured Peptococcaceae bacterium
GGGCTTTTTTTGCGGCGGGCTTTTTGCGGCGGACCTTACGCCGCCGCATTTTTGCTTTTGCGTTTGCGCTGAAATCTTGCCAAAAGGGATACTATATAGTATAAGTATTCAGTTATTCATGCGAAAGGACGTCATCACCATGACCGAAAGCAAGCTCATCAGCCGCGCCGACGTGGAGCACGTGGCCAAACTGGCCCATCTCAGCTTCGACGAGGCCGAGACCGCCGACTGCATCGAAAAGCTGGGCTCCATCCTGGAATACATGCAGGAGCTGCGCAAGATCGACACCGCCGGCGTTCCTCCCACCACCCACGTGCTGAATCTGGAAAACGTGTTCCGCGAAGACGAGGTAGGGGAGACCCTCCCCCGGGAGCAGGCCCTGGCCAACGCTCCGGCCACGGCGGAAGGCAAGTTTTTCCGCGTGCCCCGCATCATCTGAATCACTCTACGAGGTAAGCATATGCCGATCACCGATATGACAGCCTGCGAACTGGCAGCGGCCCTCACGGAAAAGCGGCTTTCCTCCCGGGAAGCCACCGCCGCCTATCTCGACCGCATCGCAGCGCTGGACAAAGAGATCAATTCCTATATCACCGTCACGCCGGAGCAGGCCATGAAGGACGCCGAGGCCTCCGACAAACGGCGCGCGGAGGGCAGGGCCCTGTCGCCCCTGGACGGTGTGCCCATGGCTCTGAAGGACGTCATCTGCAGTAAGGGCGTGCGCACCACCGCAGCCAGCAAGATCCTCTACAACTTCGTGCCGCCCTACGACGCCACCTGCTGGAGCCGGCTCAAGGCCGGCGGCGCGGTGCTGCTGGGCAAGGTCAACATGGACGAATTCGCCATGGGCAGCTCCACCGAGACCAGCGCCTTCGGTCCCACCCGCAACCCCTGGGACGAAGAGCGGGTCCCCGGCGGCAGCTCCGGCGGTTCCGCCGCCGCGGTGGCCGCGGGCCTGGCCGCCTACTCTTTGGGCACCGACACCGGCGGCAGCGTGCGCCAGCCGGCCCATTTCTGCGGCGTAGTGGGCTTGAAGCCCACCTACGGCCGGGTCTCCCGCTACGGCGTCATCCCCTACGCCAGCTCCCTGGATCAGGTGGGCGTGCTGGCCCGGGACTGCCGCGACGCCGCCTCCGTGCTGCAGCTCATCGCCGGACAGGACAGGATGGATTCCACCTCCGCCCCGGCTCCGGTGGAGGATTACGCCTCCGCCTGCGGCGAGGACATCACAGGGCTGAAGATAGGCCTGCCCAAAGAATTCATGAGCGACGCCATCGCCGGCGACGCCGTCGCTCCGGACATCGCCTTTGCCATGCGCCAGGGGGCGGAAAGGCTGGCCGCTCAGGGCGCCGTGGTGGAGGAAGTGAGCCTGCCCCACAGCGCCTACGCCCTGCCCACCTACTATATTTTGGCGTCGGCCGAGGCTTCCTCCAATCTGGCCCGCTACGACGGGGTGCGCTACGGCGCAAGAGCCGAGAACGCGGAGAACGTGTACGACATGTTCACCGCCACCCGTTCCGCCAATTTCGGCGCCGAGGTCAAACGCCGCATCATGCTGGGCACCTTCGCCCTGTCCTCCGGCTACTACGACGCCTACTATAACAAGACCATGCAGGTGCGCACCCTGATCAAGCAGGACTACGATCAGGCCTTTGCCGCCGGCTTCGACTGTCTGATGACCCCGGCCGCGCCCACCACCGCCTTTAAGCTGGGGGAGATGACCGACGACCCCCTGACCATGTATATGCAGGACATCTGCACCGTGCCGGTGAACCTGGCCGGCCTGCCCGGACTGGTGGTGCCGGTGGGGCTGGATAACGGCAACCTGCCCATCGGATTGCAGCTCATCGGCAAAAGCTTTGACGAGCGCACCCTGTTTGCCGTGGGCAGCCGTCTGGAAAGCCCGCTGCGGCTCCAGCCGGGACTGGAAATGTGAGGTAGACCATGACCAAGTATCTGACGACTATCGGCCTGGAATTCCACGCCGAACTGAAGACCAGGACCAAGATCTTCTGCTCCTGCCCCACCGACGCCGGGGCCGAGCCCAACACCCACGTGTGCCCGGTGTGTCTGGGCCTGCCCGGGGTGCTGCCGGTGCTTAACCGCCGCGTGGTGGAGCTGGCCGTCCGGGCGGGACTGGCTCTGAACTGCGACATCTCCCGTTACAGCAAATTCGACCGCAAAAACTATTTCTATCCCGACCTGCCCAAGGGCTATCAGGTGACCCAGTTCCCCCTGCCCATCTGCCGCAACGGCTATCTGACCATCAAGGACGCCGCTGGCAACCCCAAGAAGGTGCGCATCAACCGCATCCACATGGAGGAGGACGCGGGCAAGCTGGTGCACAGCGGCGACAACCTGTCCGGCAGCACCTTCTCCATGCCCGACTACAACCGGGCGGCGGTGCCCCTGGTGGAGATCGTCACCGAGCCCGATATGTCCTCCGCCGAGGAGGCCCGGGATTTCGGCGAGACCCTGCGGCTGCGTCTGCTTTACGCCGGCGTGTCCGACGTGAGGATGGAGCGGGGCTCCCTGCGCTGCGACGTGAACATTTCGCTCAGGCCCGAAGATCAGGAGGAGCTGGGCGTGAAGGTGGAGCTGAAAAATCTGAACAGCTTCCGCGCCGTCTACCGCGCCATCAAGTTCGAAGAGGAGCGTCAGTCCCTGCTGCTGGATAAGGGCCTGCCCATCGTGCAGGAGACCCGCCTGTGGGACGAGGCCACGGGCGAGACCCGCTCCATGCGCTCCAAGGAGGACGCCCACGACTACCGCTATTTCCCCGAGCCCGATCTGGTGCCCGTGGTCATCGACGACGAGTGGCTGGCCGCCATCAGCGGCGATATGCCGGAGCTGCCGGAGGTGAAAAAGGCCCGTCTGCTGGCTTTGGGCATCGGCGAAAAGGAAACGGAGCAGATCGTGTCCGAGCCCTATCTTTCCCGCTTCTTCGACCGGGCGCAGGAGTTGGGCTGCGACCCGCTGACCGTCAGCCACTGGCTGCTGGGCGATATATCCCGCCTGCTCAACGAAAGCGGCGCGGAATTCGAGGAAGTGCCGGTGGACGCGGACCAGTTCGCCTATCTGCTGGGTCAGGTGGAGAGCAAGGCCATCAACCTTAACAGCGCCCGCACCGTGCTGGAGGACCTGTTCGGCACGGACAAAAAGGCGGCGGATATCATCAGGGAGCGGGGCTTCGCCCAGATCTCCGATACCTCGGCCCTGCAGGCCGCCGTGGATCAGGTGATCGCGGCCAACCCCAAGCCGGTAGCCGATTACAAGGGCGGCAAAAAGGCCTCCATCGGCTTTTTGGTGGGCCAGGTGATGAAGGCCACCCGGGGCCAGGCCAACGCTGCCCTGGTGAAGGAACTGCTGGAAAAGGCCCTGGAAAACTGAATCAAGGCCATAACAAAACCGCCGGTCAGCGCCGGCGGTTTTTTCACGCGTTCCTGTTTTTCGCATATGATGGGCGCAGCTACCGCGGCTCCCTGCCCTGGCGGAAGACCTCGATCATCTCCTGGGTCAGGCTGACGGACTGGCGCTCGTCTGCGGGCAGCTCGGAACGAGAGAACCAGCGGGCCTCGGCCAGCTCCTGCCCGTCGGGCCGGGCCTCGCGCTCTCCTTCCACGTCGCAGTAAAAGCCCATGAGCAGGGTGTCGGTAAAGGGCCAGGGCTGACTTTTGTAGTAGCGGAAGTTGGCGACCTTTAGCCCCACTTCCTCCCGGACCTCCTGCCGCAGGGTGTCCTCCAAACTTTCGCCGATCTCGTTGTAGCCTGCGATGAGGGCGAAACGCTTGTAGGGCCGGTCCGCGTAGCGGGTGAGCAGCAGTTTGTCTCCGTCGGTGACGGCAATGATCAGGGCCGGGGCGATCTGGGGATAGAGGGTGATGCCGCAATCCCGGCAGACCAGGGCCCGCTCCGTGTGGGAGTGGGTCAACGGCTTACCGCAGCGGCCGCACACGCGGTGGGAGTCGTACCAGCGCCAGAGGTGGGCGCCGGTCATGGCGGCGAAGACGCGCCACATGGGCGTCGCGGCCCGCAGGTCGGACAGCTCCCGCCAGCAAAGGCCCGGCTGCTCGCTCAAAGCGTCCCCCTGATAGAGGAAATAGGCCGTGCCGTCGATGGAAAAGAGATAGCGGCTGCTCTCCATCGCCTCAGGAAGGTCCGTGACGCAGGGGAAATCCAGCTCCTCGCCGTCTTTGGCCAGCAGCCTGCCGCCCGCGTAGCACAGCAGCCTGTCTCCTTCCTTCGGGCTCTTTTCCTTGAATTCCACGGCGTAGGCGTGGGGCGCGATATCCTGCAGCATGTTTACCTCATCTCCGGCGGCAGCCGTTTTTCTTTAGTTTAACACTTTCCGTGACGCTTCGCAAACGGCGGCCTCAAAAAAGAAAATAAATGCTTGCAATATGAAAAGCCCTGTGCTAAAATAATCGCGTAAGTTGTTTGTTGTCTGTCGGAAGTGGGTTGACGCCCACTTCTTGTTTTTGCCTGAGGTTCTTATGGCCAAGAAAAAAGCGGCGGCTCCCGACAGCCGCGCCATCGAAGCTAAAGTGTGGGAGCTGGCGGCGCCCCTGGCGGAGCGGGCCGGCGCCGAGCTCATCGACGTGGAATTCGTGCGGGAGGCCGGCGAATGGTATCTCCGCCTTTTCATCGACCGGGAAGCGGCTCCGGTGGATCACGACCTGTGCGAGGCCGTGAGCGACCTGACGTCCGCCGCGTTGGACGAGTCCGACCCCATCCCCCAGAGCTACTATCTGGAGGTGAGCTCCCCCGGGCTGGAGCGGCCTTTGAAGCGGCAGGAGGATTTCCTGCGTTACGAAGGCTCTGACGTGGTGGTGAAGCTCTACGCCGCCCGGGACGGCCAAAAGGAGTTCACCGGCCGTCTGCTGGGACGGGACCAGGAGGGCGTGCGCGTCGAAACAGAAGGCGCGGAAGTCCTGTTCCCCCTGGACAGCATCGCCAAGGTCCACCTGAAAGCCGATTTCTGATACGTTATCATTGCCGCCACGCGGCGGCCTTACGCAGATAATAATTGCCAGCGGATAATATAAGGAGAGTCACGAAACATGAACGCTGAATTCATCGAAGCCCTGAAGGATCTGGAAAAAGAGCGCGGCATAGAGATGGACACCCTGATCGAGGCCATCGAAGCGGCGCTGATCGCGGCCTACAAAAAGCATTACGGGTCTTCGGAAAACGTGCGGGTGGAGATCAACCGCAATTCCGGCGATATCCACGTCTACTACCGCAAAGAGGTGGTGGAAAACGTGGAGAACCCGGCTTTGGAAATGTCTCTGGAAGAGGCCCGCAGCTACGATCCGGAATTTGAGATCGGAGACGTGCTGGAGTCCGAGGTCACGCCCCGCAGCTTCGGCCGCATCGCCGCCCAGACCGCCAAGC
>CAMZIS010000096.1 GCA_947307285.1 uncultured Peptococcaceae bacterium
AGACCACGGGCCGCATGCCGTCGTTGCAGCAGTTGATGCAGGTGTTGCTGCCCTCCTTGAGCCAGCGTCCGTCGTAGATGTCCGTGCCGCCGGAGGACAGGGCGAACACGTTGCGGCTGATGCAGGCCCAGGCGTCTTCGCAGCCGAAGCCTTCCGGCCGTTTGTTTTCCTTGCATTCATAGACCTGACCCACCTCGAAGAAGGGGCAGGGCTTCATGGTCTTGGAGCCGTACTCAGCGGCCAGCTCGGGATAGAATTCCTTTTTCAGCACTGTTACGCGGACTTTTTTCATTCTCGGCAGCCTCCTTTGTTTTGTCTGGTCTTGCTATGCGGAAAACTTTGTTTTCGATATTTATAGCATACTATAAAACCGCGCTAAAAGAAAGGAGGTTTTGCCGCTGCAGACAGAAAGATTTTGCGGCTGCAACCGTCCGCCGTTCACGGCAGCAGCAAAGCCGCCACCAACGTCAGATATTCCGGCAGCCGTCCTTCCGAAGACCAGAGCAGAGGAGTGTCCAGCAGCTCGGAGGCGGTGCGGCCCACGTCGCCGCCCAGTGATTCCAGGGAATGCCGCAGATGCTCCGGGTCGCGGCAGGGCTTGCCCTCGCGCCGGGTGCAGTTGCCCTCCCCGCAGCGGTGGCAGGAGCCGGGCAGCAGTGCCAGACTGCCGGGCGTCGCCGCTTCCAGAGTGAACAGCTCCCGTTCCATATAAGCCCGCTCCCGGTACAGGGTGCCGCGCAGCAGCTGCCCCATCTGCTCTTTATCGTAGCGGCGCTGGCGCAACTCCGGCCCGAAGGTCAGCTTGCGGCAAAACAGCTGCATGCGGCTGTATTTTTGCCACAGCTCCTCCACGGAGAAGTCGTAGGGCGGGCAGGACCAGACCTTGCCGTAAGCGTCGCACTGGCGGCAATAGGCCAGAAAGCGGGGCGGGTCCACATAGCTGGCGCAATAGTCGGCCACGCCTATCTCAGCCGAGAGACGGGTCACTTGGTAGGAGCTGCTCAGTTCCATCATCGGTCTCCTTCGTTCCGTCATGTTTCGTTAAAAGAATTAACCCTGCTGCAGGCCAAATCCTGCCTGCAGCGGCGATTTTGGCGTTCGCGGCAATAAAAAACCGCCGCAGCGAAGGCAGCGGCGGTCATATTATTCAAGCAGGTCAGGCTTCTTCGCCCTCCGGCTCCGTTTCCATGGCGCGGACCTTCTTTTTATAGAAGGAAGCGGACAGGCTGAGCGTGGCGAAGCACACCACAGCGGTGAAGATGAAAGTGAAGACAAAAGTGGCCAGGGCGCCGGGCAGAGAGCCGAAATTGCGGTAGACGGGGATGGCGCAGAAGACGCCTGCAATGAGGCCGCCGATGAGAGAGACCAGCAGATTGGTCTTGGGGTCGGACTTCAGCCGCCGGTCCCAGATGCCGTTGCGCAGGCACTGCACGGCCACCCAGACGCTGACCGGCAAAAACACGGCGAACTCGCCCGCGGCCAGCCAGATGTTTTTGCCGCTGAAAAAGGCGATTTGGATCATCATGGCCAGGAAAATGCCCCAGAAAAAGAGCCAGAACCCGGTGTGTTCGATCTGTTTGAGTTTTTGTTCCTGCATTTCGTCCAGATTGTTTTTAAGCTTCATCTTCTTCATCCTCCCAGAATAATTCGTCTAATGTTTTCCCCAGCGCGCGGCAGATGGCCCTGCACAGCCGGATGGTGGGGTTGTATTCTCCTTTTTCGATGGCGTTGACGGTCTGGCGGGAAATGCCCACCGCCTCCGCCAGGGCGCCTTGGGTCATGTCTTTTTCGGCCCGGGCGGCTTTGATCTTCAAGTTTTTCGCCATATGATCACCTCTGGGTATAATGTAACATATGGCAAATAAAATGTCAAGTATATTTTACAAAAAGATTTTTATTTTTGTCATAATGTCGTGCGATTATCTGCCAAAGGCTGCATTTCGGGCAGGAAAAAGGACTTTGCAGAGAGTCTGCAAAGTCCTTTGGGATCTTATATGCTATTGCGTTCGGGCTTATTCCGACAGCACCCGCACCGCCGGGGCCTTGACGCCGGCCGCGGCAAAGGCTTCCGTGCCGGACTGGGTCAGGTCGAAATACACGTCCCAGTAATCCGCGTTCTTGCACCAGGCGCGCACGGTGTACTCCATGGCCTCGTTGGTGCCGCCGCTGAGGCGGGCGAAAGGCGCGGGCTCGTCCAGCACCTGAGGGTTGTCCTTCATAACCTTCATCAGCAGGTCCTGGATCTTGGCCGGGTCCTCGCCCTTGGCGCAGCTGAAGACCAGGTCCACCCGGCGCAGGGGCTCGCTGGAATAGTTGACCACGTTGGCGTTCATCAAAGAGCCGTTGGGCACGGTGATGCGCCGGTTGTCCAGGGTCATGAACACGGTGTAGAACATGGTGATCTCTTCCACCGTGCCTTCCACGCCGGCCGCCTCCACGTAATCGCCGACTTTGAAGGGCTTGAAGATCATCAGCATCAGGCCGCCGGCCAGGTTGGACAAAGCGCCCTGCAAAGCCAGGCCGATAGCCACGCCGGCGGAGGCCAGCACGGTAACTACGGAAGCCATGGGCACGCCCAGGATACTGATGATGGACACCACCAGCACCACGTAGAGCAGGATCTTGAGGAAGCTCAGCGCAAAGCTTTTCACCGAAGCGTCCAGCTTATCCATGGCTTTGCTTTTCTTCAGCACGTGCAGGAGTTTCTTGATGATGAAGCTGCCGACGATGAATACTGCCAGCGCCAGCAAGATCTTGCCGCCTACGGCAGTAGCCATGTCCACTAAATTAGATGCCCAGTTTTCCATGATACATTAACCTCCCTGTTTGTTTGATATATGTATAAAACCAAATAAACGACTGTTAACGGCTAAGTGATACGCCGCACAAGGCCGATATTGCTGACCAGCCAGGTGCTGTGGGTCTTGACGTAGTCGTCGTATTCCCGCCGGTTGATGAAGTATTCCTTGCCCCAGGAGGAGATGCGCAGCCATTCCTCGTCCATGCCGGTGATGGTGACGAAGTGGGCCTTGGTGGAGACCACGGGCCGGTAGCCTTCCAGATGCCGCACGTAAAAGCGCAGCTTGTGCCGGCCCCAAAAGGCGGGGAAATTAGGCCCGATGGCCAGCGTCCCCGGGATGTCCGCTTCCAGCATCTCCTGTATATGCTGCCAGAAATCCCGCTTTCCCAGCTGCCAGCGCATGCGGTAGGGCAGACCGTAGCGGCGGCAGTAGCGGTTCAGCCCCCAGGTCAGCTGGAACCCGGTGAGGCCGAAATGGGGCATCACCTGCATATAGCGGCGCTGCAGAGCGTCGCAGCGGCGGCCGAATTCGGCGGCGGGGATGGGGTCTTCCCGAGCCAGCTCGGCAAAGGGCCCCCTGTCGCAGCCCTCGGCGTAGCGTCCCAGATAGAGCAGGATATTGGCGGCGCAGATCACCCCGCAGCCCATCTTTTGGGTGTAGGTCCGGGTCAGCAGCTTCTGGCTGCCCCCGTAATAGACGCGGACCCCGTCGTTCACGAAAAAGAAGGGATGCTTCAGGGAAAAAACCGTGTCCCTGGCTTGCTCATCGAAAAAATCCATATAAAAATAATAGCATGAAACGCGGCAAAGTACAATCCGCCCGTGGCTGATCTGAACCATTTTTACGCAAGATACAGGACTCCGCCCCTTGCAAAACGGCGGCGGAGGGTGTATATTAAACTCAACAAAAACAGGGGAGCTTGTGCAACAGGCTGAGAGGAAGGTGTGACCTTCGACCCTTTGACCTGATTTGGGTAATGCCAACGTAGGAAGCCTGCCATAGCGTTTTTCTTATGGGAAGCGACCTCGGGCCTGCTTCCTTTTGTGTTATTCCGGGAGGTGCTACATGCTGAAGATAAACGGCGAAAGCCTGGACCTGGCCGGCGTCACCCTGGCCGCCTATCTGGCGGACAGCCCCTTCGACGCCCGGCGCATCGCGGTGGAGCGCAACGGGGTCATCGTGCCCAAAAGCGCCTACGACGCCACCGTCCTCGCCGACGGCGACGTGATCGAGATCGTCAGCTTCGTGGGCGGCGGCTGACAGGTCGCGGCGTACAGAGCAGAGCATAACACTATTATATAAAAGAAGGTTGATACGAATGACGAACGATAATCTTATCATCGGCGGGCATGAATTCAGCTCCCGCTTCATCCTGGGCTCGGGCAAGTATTCCCTGAAGCTGATCGAGGCCGCCGTACGGGACGCCGGCGCCCAGATCGTAACTCTGGCCGTGCGCCGGGCCAATACCAAGGACGAGGAAAGCATCCTCGACTATATCCCGAAAGAAGTGACCCTGCTGCCCAACACCTCCGGCGCCCGCACCGCGGAAGAGGCGGTGCGCATCGCCCGGCTGGCACGGGAGCTGGGCTGCGGCGATTTTGTTAAGATCGAGATCATGCGCGACAGCAAATATCTGCTGCCGGACAATCAGGAAACGATCCGTGCCACGGAGATTTTGGCCAAGGAGGGCTTCGTGGTCATGCCCTATATGTACCCCGACCTCAACGTGGCCCGGGACCTTGTGAACGCCGGCGCCGCCGCGGTCATGCCCCTGGCCTCGCCCATCGGCTCCAACAAGGGCCTGGCCACCCGGGAGTTCATCCGCATCCTCATCGACGAGATCGACCTGCCCATCATCGTGGACGCGGGCATCGGCCGTCCCTCCCAGGCCTGCGAGGCCATGGAGATGGGCGCCGCCGCCATCATGGCCAACACGGCTCTGGCCACCGCCGGCGATCTGCCCCTGATGGCCGCCGCCTTCCGTCAGGCCATCGAAGCGGGACGCAAGGCCTATCTGTCCGGCCTGGGCCGGGTGCTGACCCGGGGGGCCTCCGCCTCCGATCCCCTCACCGGCTTCCTGCGGGATTAAGGGGTGAGCGACATGGCAAATCAGTTTTTCGTGGATTCCGAATATCTGTCCCCGGCCGCTCTGGAAAAAAAGCACCGGCTGGAAAACGACCCCTCCTCCCGCACGGACCACATGGCCTACCTGCCCGGCATGGAGATCATCGAGTCCGATATCTGCGAGCAGGTCATGAGCCGGGTGCGGGCCTATGACCCCGCCCGCTATACGGCCCGGGACGTGCTGGCCGCCCTGCAGCGGGATTTCTGTACCGTGGAGGACCTGCAGGCCCTGCTGTCCCCGGCGGCGGAGCCCTTTCTGGAGCGCATGGCCGAGCGGGCCCGGCTGGAGACCAGCAAGCATTTCGGCAACACGGTCTACCTGTTCACCCCCCTGTACATCGCCAATTACTGCGAGAACTACTGCGTTTACTGCGGCTTC
>CAMZIS010000097.1 GCA_947307285.1 uncultured Peptococcaceae bacterium
GGCTGCCCACCCAGCCGCGGCTGAAAAAGGGAGCTATAGGCGATATGGACGATAACGGCGAGTATGTTAGTTTATACCACGACGCTAATACCCAGCGTTTCAAGGAACGGCGCACGGCGGCCCGGGACAGCCTTAAAAAACTGAAAGACCGGTACTGCTCCCGCACCATAGCCCAGCTGGAGGAAGATATCGCCGCCACTCGGCCCCTGCTGCAGGACCTGGCCGAGCTGGTCATAGCCTATGGCGAGAGAGCTGCCCGGGAAAAACGCCGCCGCAACTGGGTGGATTTCGCCGATCTGGAGCAGCTTACACTTACACTGCTGGAGGACAAAGAGGAAGCAGCCGCCCTGCGCCGCGCCTTCGACGAGGTGCTGGTGGACGAATACCAGGATATCAACCAGGTGCAGCACGCTATCGTTTCCCGCTTGGCCGGCGAGGGCTGTCTGTTCAGCGTGGGCGACGTGAAGCAGAGCATATACCGCTTCCGTTCTGCCGAACCGCAGCTGTTTTTGGAAAAATACCGGCTCTTCGGCGAGGGCAGCCAGGGACGCCGCATCGACCTGAACCGGAATTTCCGCAGCAGCCGCCGGGTGGTGGAGGGGATAAATCACCTGTTCCGCCGCCTGATGCTTGCTCCCGCCATGGAGCTGGATTATGACGAGGCCGCCGAGCTGAAGACCGAGTCGCCGGATGTCGGCCCGCTGCCGGAGTTCCACCTCATCGATCTTGACCTTTCCGGCGGCGACGCCCCCAACGGTCTGTTGGCTGAGGGACGGCTCATCGCCCGCCGCATACTGGAACTGCGCGCCGAAGAGCCGGAGCTGGAGTATTCACAGATCGCCATCCTGCTGCGCTCCAGCCGGAACAGGGAAGAGATCATCGCCGCGGCATTGGCGGAAGCCGGCATCCCGGCCGTGGCCAGCGGCGGCTCCGCCTTTGCCGAAAGCCCCGAGGTAGAGCTGGCCCTGGATCTGCTGCGGCTGATCGATAATCCTCGGCAGGACATCCCCCTGGCCGCCGTCCTGCGTTCACCCATCTTCGGGTTCAGCAGCGACCAGCTGGTTGAGATACGTCTTCTGGATAAAAAGGCCGAGCTGTGGCAGGCCCTGCATCTGGCCGCCGACAGCGACCTGTCCTGCGCCGGACGGGTACGCGCTTTCCTCGCGCAGCTTAACGCCTGGCGGCGGCTGGCCGCGGAACGCGGCGTTGATCAGCTGCTGCTGCAGGTGTATAACGATACCTACCTCATGGGACTGGTCGGCGCCATGGAGGACGGCGAGCGGCGTCAGGCCAATCTGGACCTGCTGTACGCCCGGGCCCATCAGTATCAGGAGCAAAGCGCCGCCGGTCTGTTCCGCTTCCTCTGCCGCATGGATGACGACCGCCGTCTGGACAGCGACGTTGAAGCAGCCCTGCCGCCCCGCAAAGGCGCGGACGCGGTGCAGATCATGACCATCCATAAAAGCAAGGGGCTGGAATTCCCCGTGGTCTTCGTGGCCGGCTTGGCCGCGCGTTTCAACACCCGGGACGAAAAGCCGGACGTGATCTATCAAAGCGACCTGGGTCTGGCCGGCCGCCGGGTGCTGCGGGATCAGCATTTGAAATTCAATACCCTGTCCCATATGGCCGTGGCCCGCCGCCAGCGCGAACAAAGCCTGGCCGAGGAGATGCGTATCCTATATGTGGCGCTGACCCGGGCCAAGAAACGACTGATCCTTACCGCGTCCTCCCGCGAGCTCAGCCGCCAGGCCGCCGCCTGGCCGGAACGGCTGGACGGGGAGGGGAAGATGCAGCAATACGCCCTGACCGCCTCCCTCTCTCCTTTGGACTGGCTGGGCCCGGCCCTGCTTTCCGACGGCGGGGCCGCTCCTCTGCGGGAGCTGGCCGCAGGCCAGCTGCCCGCGCCGGTGGAAGAGGGCTGGCAGTGTTTTGTTCATCCCCTGTCAGAGTTGGCTTTGCCCACCCAAGCCGCAGAAAAGCAGACGTATGAGGCGGCTGTGGACGAAGGCCTGTTGGAGCAGGTGCGGCAGCGCTTTTCCTGGACCTATCCCCACGCGGATCGCTGCGCTTATCCCGCCAAATGGAGCGTCAGCGAGCTGAACAGGCTGGGCCTCGCGGATGAGGAGCGGTCCGAGGTACGTTTGCTGCCGGACGTTGATGAGGAGCAAAGTCCCTCCGGCCTCGCCGCCAACGTCCGCGGCTCCGCCATCCACCGTATGCTGGAAGTGATGGACCTGTCCCGCGGCGGACGGGCCGATATATCCGCGCAGACGGAAACGCTGCAGGCCGCCGGCGTTTTGACTCCGGACGAGGCCGCGGCGGTGGACGCGTCCGCGCTGGCGCGCTTTTTCCGCAGCGAGCTGGGCGCAAGGCTGGCCCGGGCCGAAAAGGTGCGGCGGGAGTCACCCTTCACCATCAGCCGCCCGCTGGACGACGACGATTTCGTACTGATCCAGGGCGTAGTCGACGCCGCCTTTTGGGAAGAGGACGGCTGGGTGCTGCTGGACTATAAGACCGGCGGCCGGGGCAAAAGCGACGGGCAGCTCGTGGCCCAATACGGCGAGCAGCTGTCCTGCTACCGTCAGGCCATAGAAGCCCTGTGGGGAGCCCCGGTGAAAGAGAGCTGGCTGTGTATGCTGGATCTGGGCCGGAACATACGCCTGTGATAAAAAGCCTTCCGGTTTCGCGGGAGGCTTTTTGCGTGCCGCGGAAGTAAAGACCGCGGCAATCAGCTTATTTTTGAATAAATAGAGGATAAACCTGAAAAGGAGAGAATAATAACGGTTGGATAAAAAAGAAAAAGGAGAATAATAATGCCAATCTTACGCAAAAGCATCGAGATCGCGGGACGTACGCTGACTCTCGAAACCGGCCGCATGGCCAAACAGGCCAGCGGCGCCATCTTCGCCAGCTACGGCGATACTCAGGTCCTGTCCGCAGTGACCGTCAGCGACCAGCCCCGGGAAGGTATCGATTTCTTCCCCCTGCAGGTCGAATTTGAAGAAAAAATGTACGCCGTGGGCAAGATCCCCGGCGGTTTCATCAAGCGCGAAGGCCGTCCGGCGGAAAAGGCTATCCTCAGCTCCCGCCTCATCGACCGTCCGCTGCGCCCTCTTTTCCCCAAGGGCTTCCGCAACGACGTGCAGGTGGTCAACACCATCCTCTCCGTGGATCAGGATAACGCCCCGGACATGGTGGCCATGATCGCCGCCTCCTGCGCGCTGCACATTTCCAAGATCCCCTTCAACGGCCCCATCGCCGGCATCACCGTGGGCCTGATCGACGGCCAGTATATCTTCAATCCTACCGTGGAACAGGAAGAGCTCACCGAGATGCACGTTTCCGTGGCCGGCACCGCCGACGCGGTGATGATGGTGGAAGCGGGCGCCTGGGAGATCCCGGAATCGGTCATCCTGGAAGGCATCATGGCCGCCCACGAGGAGATCAAGCGCATAGTGGCCTTCATCGAGGAATTCCGGGCCGAGGCTCTGGAAATGGGCCTGGCCTCCCCGAAGATCGAATTCGTCAAGCCCGCTCCGCCGGAAGAGCTGGAAGCCGCCGTGCGTGAGCTGGCCTGCGATAAGTTCGCCGTCCTCATGCGCAAGTGCTGCGACGAGCGCACCCCGAAGGAGCAGCGGGAAGCCGAGATCGCCGCGCTGGAAGCCGAAGTGCAGGAAGCTTTGGCCGAGCGGTTCCCGGATGACGCCGCCGTCATCGGCGACGTGCTCTACACCATCCAGAAAGAGACCATGCGCCGCCTCATCGCCAAGGACAAGGTCCGCATCGACGGCCGCCTCACCACCGAAGTGCGGCCCATCACCTGTGAGGTGGGCGTGCTGGCCCGCACCCATGGCTCCTCCCTGTTCACCAGAGGTCAGACCCAGATTTTGAACGCCCTTACCCTGGGCATGATCGGCGAACAGCAGAAACTGGACGGCGTTTCCCCCGAAACCAGCAAGCGCTATATGCATCAATACAACTTCCCGCCCTATTCCGTGGGCGAAGCTCGTCCCCTGCGTTCTCCGGGCCGGCGTGAGATCGGCCACGGCGCTCTGGCGGAACGGGCCCTGATCCCGGTGATCCCGGACGAGGAGACCTTCCCTTACGCCCTGCGTCTGGTGTCAGAAGCCATCGAATCCAACGGCTCCACCTCTATGGGCTCTGTCTGCGCTTCCACTCTGTCCCTGATGGACGCCGGCGTGCCCATCACCGCACCGGTAGCCGGCTGCGCCATGGGCCTCATCAAGGAAGGCGACGACGTGACCGTGCTCACCGACATCCAGGGCATGGAAGACTTCCTGGGCGACATGGACTTCAAGGTGGCCGGCACCGAAAAGGGCGTCACCGCCATCCAGATGGATATCAAGATCCCCGGCATCGACCGGGAGATCCTCACCAAGGCCCTGGCCCAGGCCAGAGAAGGCCGGATGTTCATCATGGGCAAGATGCTGGAATGCCTGCCCGAACCCCGCGCCACTATCTCCAAGTACGCGCCGCGCATCATCACCATCCAGATCGACCCCGATAAGATCCGCGACGTCATCGGTTCCGGCGGCAAGGTCATCAAGAAGATCGTGGAAGTCACCGGCGCCGACATCGACGTGGAAGAAGACGGCCGCGTCTTCATCTCCAGCGTGGACGGGACCATGGGCGAAAAAGCGCAGCAGATAATCGAAAGCATCGTCGCCGTCCCCGAGGTGGGCAAGATCTACCAGGGCACGGTGGTGGATATCAAGGACTTCGGCTGCTTCGTGGAGATCATCCCCGGCGTCATGGGCAACAAGGGCCGCGACGGCATGGTGCACATCTCCGAGTTGGCCAAGCGCCGGGTAGAGAAGTGCGAAGACGTCTGCAAGGTGGGCGACGTGATGTGGGTCAAGGTGCTGAACGTCGATCCCGGCACGGGCAAGGTCAAGCTCTCCCGCAAGCAGGCCATGGCCGATCTGGGCCTGTCCGACAAATAAACCGCTGTTTTGAGGGCCGGGTGCGCACCCGGCCCTTTTTGCGTAATGGTGCCAGCTATGGATAAAGCATACATGTGGAAAAAGCAGGCGGCCGCCGTGTTTTTCCCCCAGCGCAAATGCCCGGTCTGCGGCGGCTTCAGTCTGCGGGGAGCCTGCCCCGACTGTGCCCGCGATCTGGCGGCCCTGCGTCCCTGCCCGCTGTGCGCCACCTTCATCGCGCCTACGGAAA
>CAMZIS010000098.1 GCA_947307285.1 uncultured Peptococcaceae bacterium
GGACGCAATAAGCATAAGAAAAACGCATCACATAGATCAAACCGGGCCCGGAGCCCGGAAAGGAGGACGTTATGGGTATCATAAGTTGGCTGGTCTTCGGCGCCATCGTGGGCTGGATCGCCGGCGTCATCACCGGCAAAAGCCGCAGCATGGGGCTGGGCATGAACATCATCGTAGGCATCCTGGGCTCCGTGGTGGGCGGCTGGCTGGGCAACCTGATCGGCGTGGGCGGCGGCGCCGGCTTCACCAAGATCGGCTTCGTCACCTCCATCGTCGGCGCCTGCCTGCTGCTGATCGTCTTCAGCCGCCTGGGCAAGAAAAGATGACGGTCATAAAAGAACTGGACACCGGCGGTATCGGCTATCTGCAGGCCTTCGCGGGCACGTCCCGCTGGTACTGGGCCTCCGACTATGCCTCCGGCGACCTCTACGAGGCGGAGGAGCTGTTCCGGGACGGCCATCCCATCGACCGCAACCGGCTGCTGCTGGTCTCCTACCCCGAGGGCCGGGTGGAAGAGCCGATCAAAGCGGAAGCGGGCCAGTATTTCGGCCGTCCCGCCTATTTTGAGGGCAGGATCGTCCTGCCGCTGGCGGATTTCCGGCAGCGGACCCTGCGGCTGCCGGCTTTCGACTGCGAAAGCGGGAGCCTGTCCGAGCTGGCCCTGATCGACCTCAGCGAAGTCAGGGACTGCTACAACCTGCTGCTGCACACCGCGCCCCTGATGCTGAGCCGCCAGGGCGGGGAGGGCAGCTTCCAGATCGTCTGGCCGGAACGGGCCGAGTTCGCCATCGGACCCCACGAGAGCTTCGATTTCCGGGAGGGCGACCGCCTCTATTTCGCCCGCTGGTACGAGGACCCGGATTACCGGGAGGAAGTGGTGGTGCGCCGCTTTCCGGACGGGGAGATCGTCGACTGTTTCCCCGGCGTCATCCAGACCATGCCGGAGGGCGAACGCTGGCATTTGCGCTGAGCCGGCACAGGCGGCTGGTTACCGCTTGCGCCGCGGCTTTTCTGTGATATAATGATGTAAGCACATCGCGGGCTCCCGCCCGCTGACCGATAGACGGAGGACACCCATGGAACTTATCGACCTGACCCGTACCATTACCGAGAACATGCCCCTGTTCCCCGGGGACGACGCGCCCCAGCTGGAACGGAAGGACCAGCAGGGCTGGCAGAGCAGCCGCCTGCATCTGTCCGCCCACTGCGGCACCCACGTGGAATGCGCCCGCCACGCCGACCCGGCGGCCAAAGGGCTGGAGCTGAAGCCCCTTGATCGCTTCTTCGGCCTGGCCTTGATGCTGGACGTGAGCGCATGCGCCGGGCAGGAAATATCCAAGGAAGCCCTGGCCGCCCACGAGGAGGAGCTGAAATGCTGCGAATTCCTGGTGCTGAAAAGCGGCTGGGACCGCAAATGGGGCAAGGATGAATATTTCAAGGACTATCCCGTCCTCTCCAAAGAGGCTGCCGAATATGTGGCCGGCTTCGAATTCCTGCTGGGCGTAGCCATGGACACCGTCTCCGCCGACCCGGTGGATTCCCCTGACTGCCCGGTCCACAAGGCCCTGTTCGGCGGGGACAAGATCATCGTGGAGAACCTGTGCAACCTGGATTCCGTCCAGGGCCGCAACTTCCTCCTGTGCTGCCTGCCCCTGAAATACGGCCAGGCCGAGGCCTCCCCGGTGCGGGCCGCCGCCTTCCTGGCTCCGGCGGGCATCTACTACCCGGGCACCTGATTGTGGCCTGGCTGCATTTTCACAGTTGCATATAAAAGAAACGACGGCGCGAAGCAGGACTTCGCGCCGTTTCCTTCTATGACGATATATGATATAAACGCGGCAGGCGCGTCCTCAGGCCTGGTCGTCCTTGACCAGATAGATACTGCCCATAGAGAGCAGGGACACGATATACTTGACCACGATGTTGCCGATGAAGATGGCCCACAGGGAGGCCGGGTCGTAACGTCCGGCAAAGGCCACCAGCACGAACACGGCGCTGTCCAACGGCACGGAGAACAGGTTGGACAGCAGCACCCGCAGCCACTGATGACGGCTGCCGAAGCGGCTGCGCACCAGAGAATAGATGCGGGTATCCAGCAGCTCGGCCAGAGTGGCGGCCAGGATGGAGGCGATGACGATGCGGAAGCCGGGAGCCAGCACCAGGGCGTATTCCGTCTGCGGGCCCACGGACATATCCGCCGGCAGGGCTCCCACCAGGGCCGCGAAGGCGAACATCAGCAGGTTGATGACGGCGGAGAGCAGGATGACGAAACGGGCGACGTCGCCGCCGCATTTCTTATGTAAGACGTCCCGCATGGTAAAGGTGAAGGGATAGAGCAGGGTGCCTCCGTCCAGGGACAGGCCCGCCAGCAGGATCACCCGCAGGCTGCCCAGGTTGGAGAAAAGGATGAGCGAGATGTAGAGCACGGAATAGAGCACCGTGGCTTTGAGCTTTTTCATATCCATAAGTCAGTTGGATTCTCCTTGAAAGGACCACAAAAAATCATCTGCTGTTCACAAAATGAAGGGAATTGCTTCTTTGGGTCGAATTAAAAACAAAGGTTTTCAAACACAGACGGAGGAACGCTTCATGGCCCAGCAGCAGCAGAAGGCGAAACGCCTGTACAAAGAAGACGACAGCAAACGCTACCTCATCGCCGGCGTGTGCGCCGGTCTGGCCGACTATACCGGCTGGCCGCTGTGGCTGGTGCGCGTGCTTACCGTGGTCTGCGGCTGCGTCTTCGGCATCGGCGTCATGCTCTACGCCGTGGCCATGATCTTCGTGCCGGACAAAAGCGACGTCATCGACCCCCGTACCGGCAAATATAAACCTAAAAAACGCAAATGATCACCGCCGCAGGGCGGTTTTTTTTTGCCCTTTTTCAGCTGCCGGCCCTATTCCTCCTGGGGCTCCGGCGGCGCCAGATCGTAGGGGGCCAGCCGCTCCCACAGGGCCCGGGGCGCTTCGGCGGCGACGCGCACGCCTTCCGGCTGATACTCCGTTTGCAGCACCCGGCCTTCCCGGTGCAGTCTTTCCAGCAGGCCGCCCTCGCCGTAGGGCAGCAGCAGCTCGAAGAGGCGGCGTTCCTTTTCCAGCAAAGCGCCGATGCGGGAGAGCAGCTCCGGCAGGCCCCGGCCGGTAGCGGCGGAGACCAGCAAAACGTCCTTGCCCTCGGGCAGATCGTAGGCGTCAAGGATAAGATCGGCCTTGTTGTAGACCGTGAGCCGGGGCGTTTCCGGGCGGGCCAGCTCGTCGATGAGGCCTTCCGCCACCGCCGCCTGCTCCCGCCACTGACGGTGGGACACGTCCACCACGTGCAGAATCAGGTCGGCGTAGGCCAGCTCCTCCAATGTGGCCTTGAAGGCCTCCACCAAATGATGAGGCAGCTTGCGGATGAAGCCCACCGTGTCGGAAAGCAGCACCTGGCGTCCGTTTTCCAGGGTCAGCCGCCGCGTGGTGGTATCCAGGGTGTCGAACAGCCGGTCCCGGGCCGGGATATCCGCGCCGGTGAGGGCGTTCAGCAGGGTGGATTTGCCGGCGTTGGTATAGCCCACCAGGGCTGCCACGGGCACGCCCTGCCGCTGCCGCAGGGAACGCTGGGTAGCGCGGCTGCGGCGCACCTCCACCAGCTCCGCCTCCAGCCGGTCGATGCGGCGGCGGATGATGCGGCGGTCGCTTTCCAGCTGGGTCTCGCCGGTGCCGCGGGAGCCCAGGGGACTGCTGCCGGAGGAAGTCTCCCGGTCCAGATGGGTCCACATGCCGGTGAGCCGGGGCAGGGTGTATTTATACTGTGCCAGCTGCACCTGGAGCCGGCCTTCCCGGCTCTGGGCCCGCTGGGCGAAGATGTCCAAAATGAGGCCGCTGCGGTCCACCACCCGGGCTCCCAGCTCGGCGGAAAGGGCCCGCATCTGGGAAGGGGAAAGCTCGTTGTCGAACAGGGCGATCGTACAGTCTTCGGCCTGCATAAGGGCTTTCAGCTCCTGCACCTTGCCCGGCCCGATGAAGCTGTGGGGGTCCGGCGCCCGCCGCTTTTGCAGCAGACGGCCGCAAGCGATACCGCCTGCGGTCGTAAGCAGAGCGGCCAGCTCGTCCAGACTTTCGGCGGACGAACGCTGCTCCGCGCTGTAGATATCGGCGTCAAGGCCGACCAGTATGGCCCGTTCCTGAAGATAGTTCTCGATGATTTACCTCCTGCTCAGCCCCGATTCGTTTTGATCTGGCTCCTCAGCCAGTCCAGCCAGGGCGCGAAACCTTCGCCCGTGCGGGCGGACAGGGTGAAAAAGGCGGCCTCCGGATTGCGCTGGGCTGCCCGGGCGCGGGCCCGCTCCGGATCGAAATCGAACAGGGAAAGGGCGTCCATCTTGTTGACCAGCACCGCCTGGGACACCTGGAACATCAGGGGATATTTCAGGGGCTTGTCGTCGCCCTCGGGCACGGAGAGGATCATCACGTTGCGGCAGGCGCCGGTGTCGAACTCCGCCGGGCAGACCAGATTGCCCACGTTTTCCAGAAACACCAGATCGTAAGGGGACTTATCGCCGCCGAATACGCCAAGCTCGGTCAGGCCCTGGCGCGTCATATCCGCGTCCAGGTGGCACATGCCGCCGGTGTGGAGCTGGATCACGTCCACGCCCCGCTCGGACAGGGTTTCCGCGTCCACGGCGGAATCGATGTCCGCCTCCATGACGCCGATGCGGAACTCGTCCTTCAAAGCGTCGACGGTGCGCTTGAGCACGCTGGTCTTGCCCGCGCCGGGTGAGGACATCAGGTTCACCAGGAACACGCCACGCTCATTTAGCTGCTGGCGCAGGCGGGCGGCGTCGGCGTCGTTGTCCGCGAACACGCTTTGTTTGATATCTATGATCCTGACCATGGTCATCGTCCTTTCTTAATCGGCCGCCTCGGACAAGTCAAGGCGGCCTTTTAGGTCGCATTATAACTTTGTGTTATAATAAATGTATCACAAATCCCGCCTTCTGGCAAGAGCCGGCCGCTATTGACAGCCCCAGCGGACCTGGGATAAAATCATTTTATAAGATAGATCATTGATCGAAACGGATGGA
>CAMZIS010000099.1 GCA_947307285.1 uncultured Peptococcaceae bacterium
TCCTTCGGCAGCAGGCCCAGCTCCCGCCCGATGGCTGTGGCGGTAATGGCGTTGTCGCCGCTGATCATCACCGTGGTCACGCCGGCGGCTTTGGCGGCAGCCACCGCCTCTGCCGCCCCCGGCCGGGGCGGGTCGCTGATGCCGTAGAGGCCGATCAGGGTGAGCCCCTCTTCCGCAGGCTCGGCCAGACCGTCCCGAAAGGCGGCGGCCAGCACCCTGAGTCCCTTCCCGGCCATTTCCTCGGCCTTGGCCTGCCACAGCCGCCGCCGTTCTTCGTCCAGGGGCAGGGGACGGCCTTTGTCGTCCACAGCAGCCGTGCAGCGTTCCAGCACCCGCTCGAAAGCCCCCTTGGTGTACTGCCGGGTCCCGCCCTCCCGCCGGTGCAGGGTGGACATGAGCTTTCTTCCGCTGTCGAAGGGCAGCTCGGAGAGGAGGGGGCAGCGGAGCGCCGCTTCCTCCCGCTCCACGCCCCAGGCCGCGGCAAAGGCGGCCAGAGCCGTCTCCGTGGGCTCGCCGACGAAGCCCTCCCCGCCGAATGACACGTGGGAGCAGAGGGCGCCGGCCTCGGCCAGCAGCCGCGGCGGCCCCACCCAGGCGGTGACGGTCATGCGGTTCTGGGTGAGCGTCCCGGTCTTGTCGGCGCAGATCACCTGCACCGCGCCTAAGCCCTCCACCGCGGACATGCTGCGGGCCAGAGCGTTCTTTCGGCTCATGGCGGCTACGCCCAAAGACAGCACCAGGGTCACCACTACCACCAGCCCCTCCGGCACGGCGGCCACGGCCAAGGATACGGCCAGCAGAAAGGCGTCCAGGGGCCGGCAGCCGCCGCTGGCGAGGGTCAGGGCGAACACCAGCAGGCAGATGCCGCCCACGCCCCAGGACAGCTTCCGCGACAGCTCGTTCAGCCGCCGCTGCAGAGGCGTGGGAGGACTGCTTTCCCCGTCCATCAGTCCGGCCATACGGCCCATCACCGTATGCGGCCCGCAGGCCACGACCACTCCTTCGCCCCGGCCCCGGGTCACGGGACAGCCCATGAAGGCCAGACAGCTCCGGTCTGACAGAGGCGTTTCCCTGCCCGGTGCGGGAGGAGGGCAGGCCGCCGCCGTCTTTTCCGCGGGCAGGGCCTCCCCGCTCAGGGAGGATTCGTCGCAGCGCAGGTCAAAGGCGGAAAGCAATCTCAGGTCCGCCGGGACCACGTCTCCGGCTTCCAGCAGCACCACGTCGCCTACGACCAGCTCCCGGCCGGGGACGATCAGGATTTCGCCCTGCCGCCGCACCTTCGCCTCCTCAGCCGTGAGCCGGGCCAGGGCCGCCGCGGCCCGTTCCGCCCGGCCTTCCTGGAACAGGGAGAGGGCCGCGTTGGCCAGCACCACGCCGGCGATGATGGCCGCGTCCGTCCATTCGCCGAGAAAAGAGGAAAGCAGGGCGGAGAGCAGCAGCACCATGACCATGGGGTCGGTCAGCTGGCCCAGAAAACGCCGGACCAGGGAGGGCGGCGGGGCCGCGGGCAGCAGGTTCTCTCCCTGTTCCCGCAGCCGCCGCGCCGCTTCCGCAGGGCTGAGCCCCTGTTCGCCGGCTCCTGCCGTTCCGCCCGCTGCCGCCAGGGCTTCCTCCGCCGTCATCAGATGATATTCGCGCATTTCCACCTCCGGACAGACCTGGTCTGTCCTAAACCTATGCGGCGGGACGGGGAATTAGGCCCGCGTTTTTGCGCAAAAAACATCCTTCCCGAAAGGGAAGGATGGGGATGGCGGATATGGCTTTTACGGCAGCGGGCTGGCGCCCCCTTGCCGGCTGCGGAAGACGTTACTCGGTTTAGCGGCGGCTGACGAGGCGGCTGACCGGCTTAACTGCGATGGATAGCGCCTTTTTTGGCCATCATGGCCTTGTACACGCATTCCGGCACCAGATGGGACACGTCGCCGCCGGCGGCCACGGTGTTGCGGATGATGGAGGAGCTGATGTAGAGGTATTTTTCCGCGGACATGAGGAAGACGGAATCCACGTCCTGGCTCAAGGAGCGGTTCAGCAGCGCCATCTGGAATTCCAGGTCGAAGTCGGACACGGCGCGCAGGCCGCGGATGATGAAGAAGGCCTCCTGCCGGTGGCAGAAATCCACCAGCAGCCCCCGGAAGGGCATGACGGTGATGTTGTCCACGCCGGAGAGCGCCTCGGTGGCCAGAGCGCAGCGTTCCTCGGTGGTGAACAGGTTGCTTTTATAGTTGTCCTCGGCCACGGCCACGATCACCTGGTCGAACAGGGCCGCGCCCCGGCGGGCGATGTCGATATGGCCTTTGGTGATGGGGTCGAAGGTGCCGGCGTAGACCGCTTTGCGGCATTTGCTCATGGTGTGACCTCCCGGGCGGCATGATGTGAAACTGCAACATTTTAACTCATTATGCAAGTAATTATAGCATCAGCCGCGCTCACGGTCAATCCGTCGACTTTAAATCCTTGCTTCAGCTTTAAGATTGATGTTTGCATTGAGGCCCGGATATGGTATACTATACAGGCAGGGTATGTTTGTATAACCTGGACAAGTATAGCTTCAAGTCTTTTGCCCTTACTCTGCAAGGAGGTGCAATAATGGGTAAAGATATCGTTACCGAGTTGGGCGTTATCGACATCAGCAAGGACGTCATCGCCAACCTGGCCGGTCTGGCCACCATGGAATGCGTGGGCGTGGTCGGCGTGGTCAGCACCCGGGCCTTCACCGACGGCCTGGGCGAGCTGCTGGGCAAGGAATCCCTGTCCAAAGGTGTGGAAGTGGAGCTGGAGGACGACGATTCCCTCATCATCCGCGTCCATGTGGTGCTGGCCTACGGCATCCCGGTGCCCGTCATCGCCAACAACATCAGCTAAAACGTCAAATATATCGTGGAACGCCACACCAACCTGCGGGTGGACAAGGTCGACGTGCGGGTGGACGGTATCCGCGTCATCAAGTAGCTGAAACCCGACGGGGCGGACTGCCGGTCCTCTCCGTTGCGGGGTGAAGGAGATAATATATGACTGAACCCATTAAGGCAATGGGCTCTCAGGAGCTGAGGGTCTTCCTGCGCGGGGGCTGCGCCCGCCTGGGAAGCAAACAGGAAGAAGTAAACGCGCTGAACGTGTTCCCGGTGCCGGACGGCGACACCGGCGTCAATATGTATCTGACCGTGGCCTCCGGCGAAAAGAAAATGCTGACCGCGCCGGATGGCGCGTCTTTGGGCAAGTTGGCCGGAGATTTTTCCATGGGCACCCTCATGGGGGCCCGGGGCAATTCCGGCGTCATCCTCTCCCAGATGTTCCGCGGCCTGTCTCTGGCCCTGCAAAACGTGGAGCAGGCCGATGCCGCCGCCTTTGCCGCCGCCCTGCAAAAGGGCGTGGACCTGTCCTACAAATCCGTGATGAAGCCGGTGGAGGGCACCATCCTCACCGTGTTCCGCCAGTTCGCCGCCGCCTGCGAGGAGGCGGCCGCCGGAGGGGCCGATATCGAAAATATGCTGCTCCACGGTCTGGAAGTGGGCGAAAAGGCGCTGGCCGATACGCCCCGCCTGCTGCCGGTGCTGAAAGAGGCCGGCGTGGTGGACGCCGGCGGCCAGGGCCTGCTGGTCTTCCTGCAGGGCGCCTACGACGCGCTCACCGGCCACAGCACCGAATCCCGCATCGCCGCCCCCTCCGTGGCGGTGAAGCAGTCCACGGTGCCGGCCAACGCCCGGGACGACATCTCCACCGCGGACATCAAGTACACCTACTGCACCCAGCTGCTGATCACCGGCGAACATATCCCGGTGGACGAGATACGCGAGCACCTGTCCCACACGCCCCCTGGCGACAGCCTGCTGGTGGTGGGCGACGAAAACCTGGTCAAGATCCATTTCCATAATAACGAGCCCGCTCAGGTCCTGGCCTATTGCTCCGGCTTCGGCGCGCTGCACGACATCATCGTGGACGATATGCGGGTCCAGCATCACGACAACATGGCCGCCGCCTACGAGGCCGCCCAGGGTCGGGGCGAGGCGGCGGAGCCTGCTCCCGAGGCTGATGAGAACGAGCTGCCGGAGACCGCCTGCGGCGTGGTGGCCGTGGCCGCGGGCAGCGGCATGAGCGAGATCTATCACGAGCTGGGCGCCTGCGTCATCAGCGGCGGCCAGACCATGAACCCCAGCGCGGAAGACATCCTCAACGCCATCGACCAGTGTCCCGCCCCCCAGGTGGTCATCCTGCCCAACAACAGCAACATCGTCATGAGCGCGGAGCAGGCGGCCCGGCTTTCCCAAAAGCCCGCCGCCGTGGTGCGCACCAAATACGTGGCTCAGGGCCTCGGCGCCATGCTGGGCTTCGACCCTGACGCCACGGCCGAGGACAACGCCGCCGCCATGATGGAAGCGGCTTCCGGCCAGGTCGACGGCGAGCTGACCTACGCCGTGCGGGACACCCACATGAACGGCTTCGAGATCAGGGAAGGAGACCTGCTGGCCGTGGGGCCCGAGGGCATTTTGGGCTGCGGCACGGATATGGAAACCGTCCTTTGCGATCTGGTGGAGCAGCTGGCTGCCCTGAAAGAGGGACCGGAGCTGGTCAGTCTCTATTACGGCAACGACATGGCGGAGGAGCAGGCGGAAGAGCTGGCCTGCGCCGTGCGCGAGCGTCTGGGCGACGAGGTGGAAGTGGAATGCTATTTCGGCGGGCAACCGCTGTACTATTTCCTCATCGCAGTTGAATGAAGCGGGGCGGGCAAAAGCCCGCCCTTGATTTTTTATGAGGCAGGACGTCCCTGCCGTATCTGAACTGCTATGGACGAAAAACTGCTGACATTGATCGGACGGGAACGGAACACGGGCTGCCGGGACGCGGCCGTGTTCGGCGGCTTCGGCTCCTTTGTGGCCGAACTGGGCGACCCCGGCCTGGCCGCCTTGGGCGAGGCTTACGCCGCCGCGCCTCTGGACCGGCGTCCCGCCCTGCTGGACGACATGGAGCGTCGGGTAAAGCAGCTGCTGACCGGGGAAGACGCGTCGGAGGTCGCAGCCGCGGCGGAGTCCCTGCTCGCCCCTGCGCCCGCTGCCGCGCCT
>CAMZIS010000100.1 GCA_947307285.1 uncultured Peptococcaceae bacterium
ACGGCGTGGCGCCGGAGGCTTTGGCCCAGGTCGGAGCGGACCTGGCCTCCGACGACGCCAACAGCCACAGCGCCGCCAGATTGCAGGATATCGCCCTGCTGGCCGGAGCCTACGAGGAGGCCGTGGCGGGGCGTTACAGCGATTACGCCTCCCGCATGGAAGTGCTGGCACGCCAGATAGATCAGGGCATGCTGGACGGCTGCGAGGTGTGGCTGGACGGTTTCAGCGAATTCACCCCGGCTAAGCTCAACGACCTGCGGGCCATGTTCCGTTCCTGCCGTCGGGTGTCTCTGTGTCTGTGTCTGGACGAGTCGTCGCTGGGCCGCACCCTCCGGGAGGACGAGGTCTTCTATCCTACCTGGAAGGCTTACGGCGAGCTTAGCGACGCTGCGGCTGCGGACGGCATCGTCACGGAACCGCCGCTTATCCTGAAGCGGGGCCAGACAGGCCGCTTCGCCGACAGCCCGGAGCTGGCCGCTTTGGAAGCTAACCTTGCCGGACGCAGGAGCGAGCCGCCCTGCCGCGCCCCCCGGCACATCCACGTGGATGTTGCCGTAGACGCCCGGGCCGAATTGGAGGCAGCGGGACGACGCATCAAGCGTCTGGTGCGGGAGCGGGGCTGGCGTTACCGGGATATCAGCGTCATCTGCCGCGATTCTGCCCAGTACGAATATCTGCTGCAGCCGGTCTTCGACGGGCTCGAGCTTCCCTATTTCCTGGATTCGCACAAGCCTCTGCTGACCCATCCCCTGATCGAGCTGGTCCGCTCCGTGCTGGAGGTGTGGACGGAGCGCCCCGGCTATCGCCAGATCATGCGCTATCTGAAAAACCCCCTGGCCGGTTTGACCGGGGACGAGAGCGATCTGCTGGATAATTACTGCCTGGCTCATGGGGTGAAGTTCTATCACTGGTCCAAAGACAGCTGGCATTTTACGCCATTGGACGACGAAGACCCGCAGCTTGCGGAGAGGATCGAGGAACTGCGCCAGCGGGTGTGGCCGCCTTTGCAGGCTTTTTTGGAGGAGGCCGGCGAAAGCGCGGTCTCGCTGAACCGGGCCCTTGCGGCGTTGCTTGACCGCTTGCAGGTCAAAGCCGCTCTGCGCGCCCTGCAGGAAGAGGACCTGGCCGCGGGCCGGGGCGAAGAGGCTTCCGCCCATGCTCAGGCCTGGGACAGGCTGGCCGCCTTTCTGGAGGAAGCCGCCGCCTTGCTGGGAGAGGAAAGCTATGCTCCGGACGAGCTGCGGGAGCTTTACGAAGCGGCCCTCACCGGACTTTCCTTCGCCACCATCCCGCCCGGCCTGGATCAGGTGCTGGTAGCGTCACTGGAGCGGTCCCGCAATCCCGAGATCAAAGCCGCCTTCATCATCGGCGTCAACGACGGCCTGCTGCCGGCTGCTCTTGCGCCGGAGGGAGCGTTCCGGGACGAGGAACGGCAGTGGCTGGCCTCCCGGGGCCTCAGTCTGGCTCCGGACCGGGTGCGGCGGCAGCTGCAGGAGAATTACCTGTGCTATATCGCTCTGACCCGGCCCTCGCAGGAGCTGTATCTCAGCTATCATCTCCACGACGACGAGGGCAAGCGTATCGCGCCGTCGCCGCTCCTGCGCAAGCTGCGCGCCGTCTATCCCGATCTGACCCCGCAGCTGGCCGAATTCGGATTGGACGACGTCGACGGCTCTCCGGCGGATCTTATGCTTGCCGCCTCCCGCCTCAGGCAGGAAGAAGGCCCCCTGTGGCGGGCCGTGGTGCGGCTCTACGGCGAAAGGGGAGATCGCCGCTCCCAGTCTCAGGTGGAACGGGGCCTTTATTTCTCTCCCGCGCCTGCCCGGCTGCAAAGGGAAACGGCGCGTCGTCTTTACGGTTCCCGCCTGCGCAGCTCGGTGTCGCAGATCGAGCGCTTCCGTAACTGCCCCTTTTCCTATTTTGCCACCTATGGCCTGAAGCTGCGTCCCCGCCGCAGCTTTGAGCTGACCGCGGCGGACCGGGGCGACCTGTTCCATTTCGTTCTGGCCGATGTGGGCAGCAAGCTGGCGGAAAAGAATATCTCCTGGGGAGATGTGGATCAAAAGCTGGCGGAACTTCTGGTGGACCAGGCGCTTTCCATCTATCTGCCCCGCTTTTTGGCCGGCATCATGAGCTCCTCCGCCCGCTACGCCTATCTGCAGGATCGCATCCGCCGCGCTCTGGTCAACGCCGTATTGCTGACGGCTGAGCATATGAAGCAGGGCAAATTCGTGCCCGTCGCCTTCGAACTGCCCTTCGGCCGGGGCGAAAAGGGGCTGCCCGCCCTGCGCATCCGGCTGGAGGACGGGCGTGAGCTGCTGCTGGCCGGTCAGATCGACCGGGTGGATATGGCGGAGTCCGTCGACGGCGAAACGGCCTATCTCCGGGTAGTGGATTATAAGACCGGCAACAACAGGCTGAAGATACCTGACGTGGAAGCCGGACTGCAGCTGCAGCTCCTCGCCTACCTGCAGGTTGTCATGGACAACGCCGCCGCCTTTACGGCACGCGACGCCCGGCCTGCCGGCGTTTATTACGCCCACGTGCATGACGAGACCGTTCTGAGCGACGACCCGGACGGGTCAGGCCCGGGCATGAAACTGCGGGGCGTCACCGTGCCCTCCGAGGAGGTGGCCCGCCTGTCCGACCCCGGGGTGAACGGCTGGAGCAAGCTGGTCAATATTTATTGCAACGATAAAGGCGCACTGAACACCGGTCTGGCGGAAGGACAGATGCAGGAGCTGCGGCAGCGGGTTATCTACATGCTCAAGGATTCCGCCGCCGCCATGCTGGAAGGTCTGGTGGCCGTGTCGCCGCTGGCCGATGACGACAGGGACGCCTGCGCTTTTTGCGATTTCGCTTCTGTCTGCGGTTTCGACCGCGGCATGGCAAAGGCGCGCAGCAGGCATGACGCGCTGCCGGGAAGGGAGGCCGAGACCGATGACTGAGTTCGATTATACGCCGGAACAGCGCGCGGCCATTTTTGACCGCGGCTCCGATCTGCTGGTCTCCGCCGGCGCCGGCAGCGGCAAGACCTCCGTACTGGTGCAGCGCATCATCGAACGGGTGCGGCAGGGCGGCTCCGTGGACCGCATCCTGGCCCTGACCTTTACCAAAGCCGCCGCCTCCGATATGCGCGCCAGGATAGACGCCGCTCTGAACGAGGCCTCCCTGGCCGCTCCCGAGGACCTGCATCTGGCCCGGCAGGCCGCCCTGGTGGGCCAGGCCCGCATCGGAACCATCCATTCCTTCTGTCTGGAGCTGCTGCGGGCCCGCCATTACCGGGTCGGGCTTTCGCCCACCTTCCGGGTGGCCGGCGAAGGCGAGCTCAGCGCCTTGCTGGAACAGGTCCTGAACGACCTGTTCGAAGAGTGGTACGCCGCGCCGGACGGACGCCTGCAGCGTCTGGCCGACGCTTACGGCGGCAGCCGCGACGACAGCGAGCTGGCCCTGCTGGTGCAGCGTCTGCACGATTACAGCATGAGCCGGCCCCATCCGGAGCAGTGGCTGCGCAGGGCCGCAGGATGCGGGGAAGGCGGCTCTCTTGACGAGCAGGGTTTCGCTCCCTATCTCGCCCGCGCCCTGGCCGGCGATCTGCGGGCCCTGGCCCAGCGCATGCAGGCGGCCACGCAGCTCAGCGGCCTGCCCCTGGCTTACCGGCGGCATTGTCTGACAGAAGCGGACATGCTGGAGGAAACGGCCGCAGTTCCCGGTCTCACGCAGATGCTTACCGCCCTGAACGAGCTCAGGCTGCCCTCCCTGCCGCGGCTGAAAAAGGGAGCTATAGGCGATATGGACGAGAACGGCGAGTATGTTAGTTTCTACGACGACGATAATATCCAGCGTTTCAAGGAAAGGCGCACGGCGGCCCGGGACAGCCTGAAAAAGCTGAAGGACCGATACTGCTCCCGCACCACAGCCCAGCTGGAGGAATTCTGGCTGACCCAGGAAGCCAACAACGTGATGGTCAGGACCCGGGAACGTCTCGAAGGAGAGGAGAGAAGGGAGAAGGAGATCAGCCGTGTTGTCGGCGATGTCCTGATAGAAGCGGAGAAATATACAACTTCCTCTGTCGTCGGGGACGGGATCTATCTTGAAAACAGGATCGATTTCCGCCCTTATATGGAGAGATATAACTGCTCCATGGAGGAAGTGACGGATATGATCAACAACTCGCTGGCAGAGATCACGGTCCGCCTTCTTCGACAGCAGCCCCGTTTCCAGGGTCTGTATGCCTGCGGCGGCGATGTGACCCAGGCTCTCTGCGGACACTTCGGTGCGGCGGGACTTGACCTCAAGGATGAGGTTCTGCCCCTGGCTGCCTACGGTCAGTTCAGCGGAGGCGAGTTCGACGGCCTGGATTTCATCACAAAGGGCGGAAGCCAGGGCGACAAGACCGCGCTCAACGTCTGTGTCAATTACCTGAAGGAGAAACTGTTTATCTGATTTGCGTTTATCTGATCTTTGTTTATCAGATTTGTTCTGAAAAAGTCTGCGCGGTTTGGCCGCTCGCAAGACAACATGTTAAAATCAGAAAAGACGTTACATGAACATTGCCTTGAAGGGTTCGTGTTCTGTGACGAAAAGCCAGACCTCTGCGGACATTTTGACCCAGATGACATTTATAACTGCAGATATTTAAGGGAGGAATTAAAATGGCAGAGAAAAAGCCTATGATTGCAGTACCCATTGGTGACCCCGCCGGTGTAGGTCCCGAGATCGTGGCAAAGGCATGCGCACTGGAAAACTGAAGGTGAAACGGTATCCGGCGCGTTCCCCGATCGTGATCGGCGACCGTCAGGTCATGGAAAAAGCAATCAGCATCGTGGGCGCAGACCTCAAGATCAATGTCGTGGAAAAACCCGCGGACGGCAACTATCGTTTCGGAATCCTGAACCTGATCGACCTCGATAATATCGACCAGTCTCAGTTCTCCTACGGAGTTGTCCAGGCTATGTGCGGCAAGGCTGCTTTTGCATACATCAAGAAGAGTATCGAGCTTGCCATGAACGGCGAGGCGGAT
>CAMZIS010000101.1 GCA_947307285.1 uncultured Peptococcaceae bacterium
ATGAACGCGGCAAAGCGCCGCAGGAGGAGGGCTCCCTATGGAACGGCAGGACAAAGTCTATCAGGACCTGGTCGCTATACTGCACAAAGAGCTGATCCCGGCTATGGGCTGTACGGAGCCGGTGGCGGTGGCCTATGCCGGCGCGCTGGCCCGGGAGCTGCTGGGCAGCGTCCCCCAGCGGGTGGAGGTGAAGGCCAGCGGCAATCTGGTCAAAAACGTCAAAAGCGTGATAGTGCCCAACACCGGCGGCCTGAAAGGCATCCCGGCCGCCGTGGCCGCGGGCATAATCGCCGGCGACGCCGGCAGGGAGCTGGAGGTCATAGCTTCCGTGCCCGAGGATAAAAAGCCCGCCATGGCGGAATACGTGGAGCATACGCCCATCGCCGTCACCCTCTCCGATTCCGGTCGGGTGCTGGATCTGGAGATCAGGGCCCACTCCGGCGACGACGAAGCCGTGGTACGCATCGCGGACCGTCATACCAACGTGGTCCATCTGGAAAAGAACGGCCGGGTGCTGAAGGAAGTGCCCCTGGAGCAGGGGAGCGACAACGACGCTGCGGAGCGGGATTTTATGACCCTGGAGCTGATCTACGATTTCGCGGAGTCCGTGTGCGTCGCTGACGTCAAAGAAGTGCTGGACCGGCAGATCAGCTTCAATATGGCCATCTGCGAGGAGGGATTGCGGGGCGACTACGGCGCCAATATCGGCAAGGTGATACGGGACAAGCGGGAAGACAGCCTGAAAAACCGCTGCATCTCCCTGGCCGCGGCGGGCAGCGACGCCCGCATGAACGGCTGCGAGCTGCCGGTGGTGGTCAATTCCGGCAGCGGCAACCAGGGCATCACCGCCTCGGTGCCGGTGACGGTCTACGCCCAGGGCGTCGGCGCCTCTGAGGACAAGCTCTACCGGGCCCTTTGTCTGTCCAATCTCACCGCCATCTACCAGAAGGAGGGCATCGGCCGCCTCTCCGCCTATTGCGGCGCGGTCAACGCCGGCGCGGCCGCGGCCTGCGGCATCGCCTATCTGGACGGCGCCGATTTCCGCACCGTGGCCCACACCCTGGTCAATTCCCTGGCCGTCATCTCCGGCATGGTCTGCGACGGGGCCAAGGCCTCCTGCGCGGGGAAGATCGTCATGGCGCTGGAAGCGGGCTTTTTGGGCTATGAGATGTTCGACCGGGGCCAGCAGTTCCGGGCCGGCGACGGCATCGTCAGGAAAGGCGTGGACAATACGGTGAGCAACGTGGGCCGCCTGGGCCGTATCGGCATGCGCCAGGCCGACCTGGAGATATTGAAGATGATGCTGGGGGAATAGGCGGCCTGCCTGGTTTTTAAGGGAGAATTGCCATGAAAAATACAGTTTTGCCGCTGCTGCTGATTCTGGCTTTGGCCCTGCTGCTGGCCGCCTGCGGCGCGACGGAGGGCGCGGCTGATGATAATAGCAGCGACGCCGGCGCATACAGTGCGGGCGCAGTCTGCGCCGACGACCCGGTGTGCAGGGTGGAGCTGGGTTCCACCCCGGAGCAGGCTAAAGCCGCCGAGCCGGAGCTGACCGATTACGAAAGAGCGAACTGGCTGGCCTGCGATAAAAACATCGGCGGCGTCTGGGGCAAGCTGCTGGTCTGCTTCGAGCCGGGTACGGCCTCCGCCGTGCAGTGGAACGCGGTGACCGAAGCGGGCGGCCGGGAGCTCTACGACGAACTGCTGGAGGAGCTCAGCGATTGCTACGGCGAGCCCGCGTCCTCCCGTGAGGAGCAGGGCGTGTCTTCCGACGCCGGCCTCTGCGACACTGCCGAAGCCGGCTGGACGGCAGGCGGCTGCCGCGTGGGACTCTATTTTGCGGAGTATACGGAAGCAGGCCAGGCCCAGATCCGCTACGAAAGAGTATTCGACTGAGAAGCAAGCCTGACCGAGGACGGTACATATGAGGAAACGTATCTACGAAATACTGGACGGAGTAAGGGAGCACGACCGGGCGGCCACCGTATATTCCGTGTTCATGATGCTGATCATCCTGCTCAGCCTGGTGCCGCTGACCTTCAAGGAGGCCTCTCCCTCCTTCATCGTCATGGACCGGGTGGCTGTCACCGTCTTCATCATCGACTATATACTGCGGCTCGCCACGGCTGATTTCAAGCTCAAAAGGGGCAAGGATTCTTTCCTGATCTATCCTCTGACCCCGCTGGCCATCTTCGACCTGCTGTGCATCCTGCCGTCCCTGCATTTGCTCAACGACAGCTTCCGCCTGTTCAAGCTGGCCCGGCTCTACCGGGTGCTGCTGGTGTTCCGCGTCTTCAAATTCATGCGCTATTCCCGCAGCGTCAGAATGATCTGGGGCGTTTTCCGCGCCCAGAAAAAGCCGCTGTTCACCGTGAGCATCATCGCCCTGACCTATGTGCTGCTGTCGGCCCTGGTGGTGTTCAACGTGGAGCCGGACACCTTCGATTCCTTTTTCGACGCCATCTACTGGGCCGTGGTCTCCCTGACCACCGTGGGCTACGGCGATATCTACCCGGTCAGCACTCTGGGCCGCATCGTCACCATGATCTCCTCCGTCTTCGGCGTCGCCATCATCGCCCTGCCCGCCGGCATCATCACCGCCGGCTTCATGCAGGAGCTGGAAAAGCGCCAGATCAGCGGTGTGGGAAAGGGATCGGAACAGGAACCGGAGCCGGAGCAGGAGCCGGAACCGGAAGAATAAGACCGCTGCTTACGTCAGTAAAGAGCTGCAAAAGGCGGGATCTCTATGAAAACGGCCATCGTGGATACGGGCGGCGGCCTGCGCGGCGTGTATACCGCGGGCGTGCTGGACTACTGTCTGGATCAGGGCGTCAGCTTTGATCTGGCCATCGGCGTGTCCGCCGGCGGGGCCAATCTGGCCGCCTTCGTCGCCGGACAGCGGGGCCGCAACTACCGTTTCTATACGGAATACGCCTTCCGCAAAGAATACATGGGCCTCGGCAACCTGTTTTCCCGCCGCTGCTATCTGAATCTGGAATACATCTACGCCACACTCAGCAATTCCGACGGCGAAGACCCGTTGGATTATGCGGCGTTCTGCCGCAATCCTACGCAGCTGCTGGCCGTGGCCACCGACGCTTTGACCGGCGAGCCCGTCTATTTCAGCAAGGCTGACGTGAGCCAGGACGACTACCGCGTGTTCATGGCCTCCGCCGCCGTGCCACTGGCCTGCCCGCCTTGGGAGATCGGGGGCCGGCTCTACTATGACGGAGGTCTGGGCGACCCGGTGCCCATCGAAAAAGCCTTCGCCCTGGGCTGCGACCGGGTGGTGCTGCTGCTGACCAAGCCCAAGGACGTACCCCGCCGCGGGGGCAGCGACCGGCGGGTGGCCGCTGTGATCCGCAGAAAATACCCCGCGTCCGCCGCCCGTTTGCTGGAGCAGGCCGACGCCATAAACGGCAAGGTGGAGCTGGCCCTGCGCTATGAAAGAGAGGGGCGGCTGCTCATCGTGGCTCCCGACGACATCATGGGGCTGGAGACCCTGACCCGGGACCGTCGCGCCCTGCGCCGGCTCTACGACAAGGGATACGCCGACGCCGCGGCTATCCCCGGCTTCCTGTCGCGGGAGTGACGGCAAAGCCCGCCGAAGCATAAGACGCATATCAAAAAGCCCTCAGCTTTTGGCTGAGGGCTTTTTATGTATCAATAGGGCATCATTCCTGTTTGCCGTACTGTTTTATGTGGTTTTTCATGGCCTGGAAGGTAATGTCGCTGATGTCGTGCTCGATCTTGCAGGCGTCGGCGGCGGCGGTCTCCCGGTCCACGCCCAGGGACATGATGACCTCGGTCAGCACCAGATGACGCTCGTAGATCTTTTCCGCCAGCTGCCGCCCCTTTTCGGTAAAGGCGATGTTGCCGGCCCGGCTGACCGAGGCCTTGGAGAGGCGCATTTCCTCGGCCACGTTGACCGCCCGCACGGTGTTGCTGCGCTTGCCCAGTATCAGTATGGTCTCCAGATACATCTCGCCGGATTCCTGCACTTTTTCCGCCTCCTTCCGCTAAAATGATTATAGCATTTTTTGGGAAAGCGTCAAGCCGTGCCCGCCGCGCCGGCGCCGCCGGCGGTTGTCTATGGGTAATCTGGCGATTACTATTTATCATCAATAATAGCTATTTTTTGATTAAGCCGAGCTAAAATAATTATAAGATAGTATCTTGACAAGTTAGCCGGAGGTAACTATAATAGCATTGATATAAGTTAGCCAAGGGTAACTTATGCCCCTGGCCCAAAGGGGGTAGATCGATGATGCCTTTGAATCTGGCTGATCCCGGCGAAGACAACATAATCAAAAAAGTCGGCGGCCTGCCCGAAGTACGCCAGCATCTGAACAGCATGGGCTTCGTGGTCGGCGGCACGGTGCGGGTGGTGTCCGCCATCGGCGGCAACGTCATCGTCAGCGTCAAGGACTCCCGGGTGGCCATCAGCAAGGAAATGGCCGCTAAAATATACGTTTAAGAAAAATACGTTCAAGGAGGAGAATGGCAAATGAAGACTTTGCGCGACGTTGAGATCGGCGCTACCGCCAAAGTGAAAAAGCTCCACGGCGAAGGCGCGGTCAAAAGAAGGATCATGGATATGGGCCTCACCAAGGGGGTAGAGGTCTACGTCAGAAAAGTGGCGCCTTTGGGCGATCCCATCGAGGTCACCGTCCGCGGCTACGAGCTGAGCCTGCGCAAGGCCGACGCGGAAATGGTGGAAGTGGAGGCCGAGGAAGCGGAAGCGGCCGAGGCCCAGGCAGCCGAAACCGTCAAGGCCGAAAGCATGGAAGTCGAATAGACCGCAGACGCAGCGTTTATTTTTGACATTAAGTTAGCCCTGATTAACCGAAGGGTTAAAGAGAAAAGAGAGGATAGATATGGACATCAAGATAGCCCTGGCGGGCAACCCCAACAGCGGCAAGACCACGCTGTTCAAC
>CAMZIS010000102.1 GCA_947307285.1 uncultured Peptococcaceae bacterium
CGCAGTGACGGATCAGACTGTAGAGGGCGAAGATGCCGCCTTCGTTGTGGTTGTCGGCCCGAAGGGCGATCAGCACGTGCTTCACCGTGGTCAGCAGAGTGATGGTCCAGATGACCAGCGACAGCGAACCGATGATGAAATCCTGATCCACGTTGGCGATGCCGCCGTTGCCTTCCACGATGGACTTCATCACGTACATGGGGGAGGTGCCGATGTCGCCGTAGACGATACCCAGCGCCACCAGGAACATGCCCATGCTGAATTTTCGCTTGTGATCGGTGTGCTCCAGCTGTGTCATTTTTCCCGTTCCTTTGCTGATGCTGTCGTCAGGCAGGGGGCGGCTGGCCCGTACTCCCTGCCGGCAGCTCTCGCCAGCGTCTTCTGATTGCCAAGATAATAGCACAAAATCAAGCGACAGGCAATCGTTATCAGAAAAAAATCAGGCGGCGGCCTCTCCCTCCCCGCGGTTGACAGGCCGGCGGGGCTGATGCTATAATTAGCAGGCAATTAAGGATCATCACCGAAGACGGGAAACGGAAGTCGGGTGCAATTCCCGCGCAAGACCGTTGCTGTGATTCGCAATCGCGGGCCGACGCCACTGGGAGACCGGGAAGGCGCCCGTTTGGGGAGGAAACTCCCGGCGATCAGCCAGAAAACGTGTCCGTCCGAGGATAACAACGCGTCAGCTCTGCGGCCCCCGGAGCCACCGTACGCGGCATGTCCGCGCCTCCGTCCGTAAGCTTGCGCGGGCGGTTCTTTTTGCTTGCCTTTATCTTTGATTAAGGAAAGGAAGGTACGAAAATGAAAAAGACCAAGATCGCCTTTGCCCTGCTGATGCTGGCTATGCTGCTCTTCGTCGCCGCCTGCGGCGCGGCTGAGGAAGATGCTGCTGCCGACGGCGCCGTCACCATCACCGATATGACCGGCCGCGAGATCACCATCGACGAGCCCGTCACCCGGGTGGTGGCCCTGTCCGCCGCCGACTGCGAGTTCCTTTACGCCATCGGCGCCGGCGACGCCCTGGTGGGCCGGGGCGAATACTGCGACTATCCCCCCGAAGTGGCGGACGTGCCCGCCGTGCAGTCCGGCATGGACACCAACATCGAACAGATCATCGAGCTGGAGCCCCAGGTGCTGCTGATGAGCACCATGGCCCAGACCGAGGAGCAGATCGCCGCCCTGGAAGACGCCGGCATCAAGGTCGTGGTCTCCGACGCTCAGGACATCGAGGGCGTCTACACCGCCCTGACCATGATCGGCCAGCTCATGGGTAAGGAAGACGAAGCCGCCGCCGTGGTGGACGAGATGAAGAGCACCTTCGACGAGATCAAGGCCGAAGCCGAAGGCGCGGAAGAAAAGACCGTCTACTTCGAAGTCTCGCCTCTGGAATACGGCCTGTGGGCCGCCGGCTCCGGCACCTTCATGAACGAGATCGCCCAGATGGTGGGCCTGAAGAACTGCTTCGACGACGTGCCCGGCTGGGCTGAGGTCAGCGAGGAGCAGGTCATCGAGCGCAACCCGGATTACATCGTGACCATCACCATGTACTTCGGCGAAGGCCCCACGCCGGAAGAAGAGATCATGTCCCGTCCCGGCTGGCAGGACATCACCGCCGTGAAGAACGGCGCCATTTTGAACCTGCAGAACAACGAGCTGTCCCGTCCCACGCCCCGGCTGATGGACGGCGCCAAGATGCTCTACGATTTCGTCCAGACCCACAGCGAGGAGCTTGATCAGGCTGCATGAGCCATAATGAGCCGAACAGGGGAGAGGCGGCCGCCTCTCCCCGTATTCGTAAAGAGGGCTTCGGCGCCCTGGCCTATCTGGGCTTTGCCCTGGTGGCCGCGGTGACGCTGGTGCTGTGCGTTTCCGTGGGCAGCGTGGCCGTGCCCTTCGGCAATACGGTCCGCATCATCGTGGGCGCCGTGGCGGGCAAGGAACTGCCCGCCGGCACCGAGATCTTTGACCGGCCGCCCAGACGTCTTGTCAGGGTGCTGTGCGTGGCTCTCACCGGAGCCTCTCTTTCCGTGTGCGGCGGGGCTATGCAGGGCCTGCTGAAAAACCCTCTGGCCGACGGCTCCACTTTGGGCGTGTCCTCCGGCGCCTCTTTGGGCGCGGTCATCGCCATCGCCTTCGGCATAACCTTCCCCGGCCTGCCCTTTGCCGGCACCATGGTCATGGCCATGCTCTTCGCCTTCGGCTCCATGCTGGCCATCCTCACCATGGCCTACAAGCTGGACTATTCCCTGTCCACCAACAGCATCATCCTGATCGGCGTCATCTTCTCCATGCTGGTGTCCAGCGTGCTGTCGCTGATCATCACCTTTGCCCCGGACCGGGTGCACAGCATCACCTTCTGGACCATGGGGTCCCTGGCCGGCAGCAGCTACCGCAACGCTCTGGTGCTTTTGATCGCCCTCATCGTCTGCGGCGGCGTCATCCTGCGCCTGGCCCGGGAGCTGAACGCCTTCGCCGTGGGGGAGGACAACGCCCGCCACGTGGGCGTCAACGTGAAGAAGGTGCGGCTCACCGTGCTCATCGCCGTGTCCGCCCTGATCGGCGTGTGCGTGTCCATCGGCGGCACCATCGGCTTCGTGGGCCTGGTCACGCCCCATATGGTGCGCATGATCACCGGCCCCAACCACAGCCGCCTGCTGCCCGCCTCCGTCTTCGGCGGCGCCACCTTCCTCATGCTGTGCGATCTGGCGGCCCGCACCCTGTTCAACCCGCGGGAACTGCCCATCGGCGTGGTCACCTCCCTCATCGGCGCCGTGCTGTTCATCGTCATCTTTTACCGGCAAAGGAGGGCGGGCGCATGAAGATGCTGGAAGTGCGTGACCTCTCGGTGCGCTACGGCGCGCTTGAGGTGGTCAGGAACGTCAGCTTCAGCGTGGAGGAGGGGGAGTGGCTGATGATCGTGGGCCCCAACGGCGCGGGCAAATCCACCATCGTCAACGCCATTTCCCAGGGCGCGGACTACACGGGCCGTATCGCCTTCTGCGGCAGGGACGTGCGCTCCTTCAAAAGCAGCGAGCTCGCCCGTCATATCGGCGTGCTCTCCCAGAACCATATGGTGGGCTACGCCTTTTCCGTAGGGGAGGTGGTGCGGCTGGGCCGTTACGCCTACGCCCCGGGCATCTTTTCCCGCCATACCGACGAGGACGAGGAAAGCGTGGCCCAGGCCCTCGCGCTCACGGGCCTCGCGGAGATCGAAAAGCAGTCGGTGCTCACCCTGTCCGGCGGCGAGCTGCAGCGGGTCTTCCTGGCCCAGATCTTTGCCCAGGACCCGGACCTGCTCATTTTGGACGAGCCCACCAACCATCTGGACCTGGTCTATCAAAAGCAGGTCTTTTCCCTCATCGAACAGTGGCGGCAGACCCCGGGCCGGGCCGTCATCTCCGTGGTGCACGACCTGAGCCTGGCCCTGGCCTACGGCAGCGAGGCCCTGCTGCTGAACAGGGGCGCAGCCTGCGCCGTGGGGCCGGTGTCCGACGTGCTCACGGCGGAGCGTTTGAACGAGGTCTACGGCATGGACGTGAAGGAATGGATGCAGACCATGCTGCGCCAGTGGGAAAAGCTGTAACGCAGATATGTCAGGCAAAACAAAAAGCCCTGCGGCGGATACCGCAGGGCTTTTCTTATACGTACGCTTTTCGGCAACAGGTCTTACACCGCCGGGGCGGCTTTGGCAGCCTTGTTGCGCAGGTACTGCAGGACCACGATGCCCGCCACCACGGCCAGGCCGATGAGGTCGGTCAGGTTGCCGGGGGCCATCATCAGCAGACCGCCGGCAATGACAGCGATCCGCAGCAAAGCGGGCACCTTGCGGAACAGGTGATGAGGGCGCTCAGGATGATCTGGGCCAGCTGCAGGCCGCCGGAGAGGTTCTCCAGCAGCACCGCCGGATTGTAGGCGAAGATGTAGGGCACGAGGAAGGCGGCGATGGCCAGCTTGGTGGCGTTGACGCCCGTCTTCATGGGGTTGCTCTTGGCAATGGCCGAGCCGGCGTAGGCGGCCAGGGCCACCGGCGGCGTGATGTCGGCCACGATGCCGAAGTAGAATACGAAGAAGTGGGAAGCGACCACCGGGAAGCCCAGCTGGATAAGGATGGGCGCCGTGGTGGAGGCCATGATGCAGTAGTTGGCGGTGGTAGGCACGCCCATGCCCAGCACGATGCAGCAGAGCATGGTCAGGATCAGGCCCACGATGGTGGCGTTGCCCGCCAGCTGGACGATGGCGTTGATCAGGATGGAAGCAAGACCGGTAACGGTGATGCAGCCGGCGATGATGCCCGCCATGGCGCAGGCCACGGCCACGGTGACCGCGCCTTTGGCGCCGGCTTCCAGAGCGTCGATGCCGGAGAATAAGGTCTGCTTGCCGGAGGCGGCCACGGCGGAGCCGAAGTCCATGGCCGGTTCCTCGCCCCGTCCCTGCACGCGGATGAGCACGAAATTGATGAAGCCCACGATGACGGAGGCCAGGATGGACACCGCCGCTGCGTAGGCCATGGTACGCTGGCCGGAGGCCACCAGCCACACCAGCAGCACCAGGGGGATGATCAGGTAGCAGTCCCGGGCCAGAGCCTTCCAGCGAGGCAGGTCGGCCGCGGCAATGCCCTTCAGCCCCAGCTTCTTCGCTTCCAGATGGACGGAGAGGAAGATGCCGGTGAAGTAGAGCACCGCCGGGATGATGGCCTTCAGCGCCACCTTGGCGTAGGGTATGCCCATGTACTCGGCCATCAGGAAGGCGGCCGCGCCCATGATGGGCGGCATGATCTGGCCGCCGGTGGAAGAGGCCGCTTCTACGGCGCCGGCGAATTCGGGCTTATAACCGGTGCGCTTCATCATGGGAATGGTGACGGAACCGGTGGTGACGGTGTTGCCCACGGAGGAGCCGGAGACCATGCCGCACAGAGCGG